>NZ_JBBKBV010000027.1:0-50751 GCF_037892815.1 Oceanobacillus sp. HCA-5259
ACTATATCAAGGTATACCTGCCTAGTTTGGGCTGCGAAAGTTGAGTATTAATATTTCTCATGTAAGGCAATTCATAAGAAGATAAAGCCATTTTAAACAAGATAATCCAAGTTAATGCAAGCAGATAGATAACTAGAAGACTAATAGTTATTACCCGTTGACGCCTTTTGATTTTTTCCACATTAAGCCGCTCCATCTGTTACCACCTTTTCCATTGTAAGAAGCATCGTACGGAGATAAACACTATACCCTGCTCCACCATTAAAACTACTTTCCCTAAATCTACTACCAGATGGGGATATACAGTCCATAAAACTCTAACATTCAGTGGGGGGAGGATAGCCCACTGAATGAAGTTTCACTTTATCTAAGTCCATCATCCATATGGGCAAATCCGATGTCTGTATCAACCGCTCCGTAAACTTTCGATGTTGCTATATTTTCTCCCTGAAGCCAGCGAGAGAAATCAAATATAGTTGGTTCCCGATTTTCTCCAAGCGCAAGCCACGCTTGTTTTTCTTTTGGTAAATACGCAGATGTATGAATTGTTCCGGCCCAGCTTTTATATTGTTTAGAAAATACACCTTGCTCCGGATCATTCATAAAACGGAAGGCTTCCGCTACACTACCAAGAACTTCTTTTTCTGAAATTTTATCCAACCGGGCTTCAGAATCAGCTAAATGCCGACGGTTCTCTTCTTTTAGGATTTCAAAATGGTTCGTACAGCTCTGCGCGCTCCGAACTGCGACACCTCGGGGACTTGTTTCAATGATGAATGTTTCTTCATTTGGGTCTAGTACGATATAGCTGAAACTATGTCGGTGCGGGATTTCTTTTAGAAAATCAATCGTTTCTTCAACTGTAGCACAAGTCTCAAGAAGCATCCGGCCGATCATCCAGCAAACAAATCCTGCGCCGGGCTTTTTCCGATTAATTGCATTATATCCCATTACAAGACCTTTCTCATTCATGCCATCCATCCGACCGGTTATTCTCTGGGCAGGTCCGATTGTTGCGTATCCAGTATCAGTCGGCTCGTAAATATGATATCTGCCCTCATACGTTTTTGGATGGAAATCATAATTTCGCACCATAAAGTCTTTCCCGGTCACGATGGAACAGCCGCTTTTCTCAATGGGCAAGCGGTATCCGGAAAAATCTCGCAAAATGATAGACATCGGGAGTTGCAATGCATCTTTCAACCCTTCAAGTTCTTCCCAAATTCCAGGTGCATATTTTGTAAGCATCTCTTTCGTTTCTTGTTCCTTTGCTGTAAACCTTGGCTGGCGCACTCTCCAGATCCGCTCCCGGTTTTTCATGATCAAGGAATCTTTGATTTGTTCACCGAGCATGAAGCCATAATCATAATGCGAACCACGAAACTGCACCACATCACTATAAATCCGCTTCAATCGTTTCCCTCCTCTATTACCATTGTACTTGAAAAGGGCTTCCGGGTCAGCCACGGGATATTGATACGCTTGGTCTGTGACCTGGAACGTTAAGATTACGCTAGGGCGGGAGCAATAGAGTCCAGTCACCTGACTTCACATGAAAATGGATTTTGATAAGAGTTGTCAGTAACCTAGAGCGCTAGTATTTTGCCGAGGCGGGCATTGACAGGTCATTTCTGTGCTTTAACAAAGCCGTAAAAAGTAGTGGCTGGCACTAACAACTCTCATCATTACCCAACAATCATTCTCAAACAAAAAAACAGACACTGATCAACCGGATCAGTGCCCAATACATAAGCTATTTGGACCGCAAGTGGGACAAATGCTCTGACCCCCGTGTCCCACTTCGGTTACTTGCCGCGTTCTTGCATTCTTTCGTGTTCGCCTAGTGTGGAGATGTCGATTCCTTTCATGGCGGTACCTAATTCTTTGGACAGTTGGCCGATTAATTCATAATCCTCGTAATTTGCTGTTGCTTGGACGATTGCTTTGGCGAATTTCTCTGGGTTTTCCGATTTGAAAATTCCTGAACCGACAAATACACCATCTGCACCAAGCTCCATCATTAATGCGGCGTCTGACGGAGTTGCAACTCCTCCTGCTGCATAGTTGGATACCGGTAATCTACCCGCTTCTTTAATTTGTTTTAAAATTTCATAAGGGGCACCAAGAAGTTTTGCCTCGGTCATTAATTCATCATCGCTCATCACAGAAACTTTTCGCACCTGTGCTTGAACTTGGCGCATATGACGGACAGCTTCTACAATGTTTCCAGTTCCAGGTTCACCTTTCGTACGAATCATTAAGGCACCTTCCCCGATTCGGCGAGCAGCTTCACCTAAATCTCTTGCACCACAAACAAATGGTACGGTAAAATCACTTTTCAGCAAATGGAATTCTTCATCTGCAGGTGTGAGCACTTCACTTTCATCGATGAAATCTGCTCCAAGTCCTTCTAACACACGAGCTTCTACAATATGACCGATTCGTGCTTTTGCCATTACCGGAATATTTACAGCCTGGATTACTTCTTCGACAATGCGCGGGTCTGCCATCCGGGCTACTCCGCCTGCCTTTCGTATGTCTGAAGGAACACGCTCTAATGCCATGACCGCAATCGCACCGCTTTCTTCCGCGATTTTTGCCTGCTCCGCATTAACGACGTCCATGATGACCCCGCCCGTTTTAATTTTCTCCAATACTTCTGCATGTTTTGTCAGTCCTTGAATTGCCAACTGGACCACTCCTTTGATTTATTAGAATTTTAGTTTATTATAAGAGTATAGTGACACCATTAAAAGAACCAGATTATTAACTTTTGACAGGGTCAGTTTACAAGGAGGTCCCTAAATGAATATGTTAACTTGTCATTTAGAGCGAGAAAGTGAGATCCCGCTCTATGAACAATTATATAATTTTATAAAAAAAGAAATTATGGAAGGAAGAATTACGTATGGCTCGAAGCTTCCATCCAAACGGAAGCTCGCAGATTTTTTAAAGATAAGTCAGAACACGATTGAACAAGCTTACGATCAATTAGTCGCAGAAGGTTATATTGAGGCAAAACCAAGAAAGGGCTATTTCGTACTCGCCTCGGAAGACCTCGAATATGTACAGCCAGCACGAACCATTCAGGAATACCAAATCGAAAAGAAACAAATCCGTTATGACTTCCATCCGAGCTGGATCGATACCGAGCATTTTCCCTTTGCCAAATGGCGGAAGTACGCGAAAGATATTATAACGAAGGACAATCAAGAATTACTTCTTTTAGGAGATCCGCAGGGAGAGCTTCACTTAAGAGAGGAAATCGCAACTTATATTTATCAAGCCCGCGGGGTACAATGCTCTCCCGACGACATCATTCTCGGTGCTGGGATTGAGACACTACTGCAACAATTTATTCTGCTTATGGGAAATACGACTACTTATGGCGTGGAAGACCCCGGTTATCACGTCATGTCTCGAATGCTCAAGCACTATCCGAATAAAGTGTATCCTTTGCAAGTCGATAACGATGGGGTAAAAATAGGTGAACTCGAGCGAACACCAATTGATATTATGTACGTCACCCCGTCCCGGCAATTCCCTTTTGGTTCCGTACTTTCAGCCAACCGCAGGATTAAATTGCTGAACTGGGCAACGGAGAAGGATGACCGCTATATTATTGAAGATGATTATGACAGTGAATTCCGCTATACCGGTAAATCGATTCCATCCCTGCAAAGTCTTGATCAGAATGAAAAGGTCGTCTATCTTGGCACCTTTTCCAAATCCCTGATTCCGTCCATTCGAATCAGCTATATGGTGCTCCCGAAGCACTTAATGAAATTTCACAGGAAAAAGTTATCTTATTTCCAATGCTCGGTCTCTCGTATTGACCAGCATATTCTCGCACAATTTATGAAAGAAGGCGATTTTGAAAGACATCTTAACCGGATGCGAAATGTGTACCGGCGGAAAATGGAATTGACCTTAGAAACACTTGCATCGTATCAAGATTTTGTTGAGGTAATCGGGGACTTATCCGGCTTTCATGTTGTTTTGAAAATAAAAAACGGAATGTCGGAAGCAACACTCGTTGAAAAAGCTTATCAAGCAGATTTAAAAATATACCCGCTTTCCTTTTATGTGATGGAAGAGCAGTTCAGCGCGGAACCGATTATTTTGCTCGGATTTGCGAGCATACCCGAGACAGAATTAGAGGAAGCGATTCAGTTGCTGATGGGTTGCTGGGAAACTCAGAAATAAGCCCTTGTTTACCAATATATATAGCGAGGAGGGATTGCTTTATAGACAAAGAATGGTACAAACGTCGAAAGCAAATGTTGTATCCACGTGACAACCTGAATGCCGTTGATAAGGATGAATTAGCTGGAAAACAAGGATTTACTATTGAAGAACTTGATAACTTGATGACGCGGATCATTTTCGAAGCGAGAGATGAAAAAATCAAATAATCAGTATTCAAAAGTAAAATAAAAATATTAACTCACTTGCTAGTGTATAAACGTGACATTCGAAAACACTACGAACTGTCACGTTTTCTGTTTTACTTGAAAACCATTCCCTTCACACCCCGACCCCTTATCGGTACAATAGAAGTAATAAGCAATATAAAAGAAGGAGGATTCTACCATGCGATGCGGTGAAAAATGTTTTCGCGTAACAATTGAGAAAGATAATGAAACAAAAAGTATCCCCGTTTACGCCAGAACACAAATCGAAGCAAGAAGAGCGGTCCGCCGAAAATACGGTAAGGAAGTCGACATTCGTACCGTCCGAAAATAAATGCTTGATTGAGCACGAATTTTACCTGAATTGGTTCATCATACATACTCTCCGCTGACACCTCTTTTTCCCTAGTTAACTACCTATCCCTTCCATATATTTAAGCACTAAGCACCTTTCAGATTCGCCTAAATTGTCGTATTATTAAAACGAGTTTATCCAGAGAAAGGGTGCTTGCATGCTAAAGATAATAAAAATACTTACTTATCCACTTATGCTTTTATTTATTCTCCTTTTACTAAGCGCATGCGGGGATGATGATACGAATGAAGCATAGAAATCTGAACCGGATGATCCAGACACGGCCGACGTAGAAGAAGGTACAGGAAACGATGAAAGTAATGAGAGCGTTACTACCGGGGAAGCTGCTTTCACTGCGTTAGAAGATCTGGAAGCAACAGCTATTATAGATGGGGATTTTGAAGCCGTAATGATTGAGGAGGGCCCGTCTCCAAATAACTACTATCATTCCATCGCCAGTAACGGTCTCCTTATCATGGAAGATAATGATACTAGTCTCTATATGGATTATTTAGAAGGGACATGGGGAGGCTTAACAACTTCGATTGAGTCGTTGGAAAGTGATGCGGAAAAAGGTAGAATTACCCATTCAAACAACAGCTATACCGAAATACTTGATGAAAAATATTATTTTATAAGTTCTCTCCCAATTGGTGATAACGAATTTGACAGGGAAAACGCCTTATTAGAATTAGATATGGAGTCAAGGGAAATTAGAGAAATCCTGCCTGAAGAAGGATTCAACACCATTGCAAAAAATGAGGACACTCTTTTTGTCGGAACGGATGAGCGTATTTATGCAATTGACCTTGAGACGAACGAAATTCTTTGGGAAAATGACGATGGAATTAGCAGTAGTTGGTTTCCACAGTTTTCTCTGACAGATAATAATATCGTCTTTTCCAGTTGGGAAATCCTTGAAGTGTACTCCCAAGAAACAGGAGAACTCATTTATGAAGATGAAGGTTTCTTCTATGATGTCGCAACGGATGGCGATATGTTTTATGGTCTAATGAATGTTTCAGACTACGGTGATGGGGAAATTCAAATCATTTCTTTCCATGAAGAAGATGGAAGGCAGGAAGAACTGACAGAGACCGCCTCTATTGACCACGTCTATGATGAAAATAATGTTACACTTGATTTAATCAATAATCGTTTCTTTGTTAAAGTAGAGAACGGTATTTTAGCCTATGACGCGAGCTCATATGACCATCTTTGGACTGATGCTTACGGAACAATTGACGATCAAGATACGGATGATGATTTCAGTTATTATATGTACAGCGCTTATTCGGATGATTATATCTACATATACACCGAGGCATTAGGTAGCGCAAGCACGGATTCAAAAAACCTATTCAGTGTACTTGACGCAGCAACTGGAGAAGTACTAGAACACTATCATCTTGGAAGTGATGCGGCAGCCGGGCCATTTCTTGACGAAGCGACTGGAAAGGTCATGATATACTACAATGAAGGTGACACATCCACTGCTTACATTCGCGACATTCAGTAAGTTTTCTAGTACGAACCTAAATTTAGGCAGAGTTGTTTTTGGGGTTATGATCAAATACAGCTCTGCCTTTTTCCAGTTATAAAAATTTGACCATCTTCATATATATAATGGATAACAAGAATGGAGGAATCCATATGAAAGCAATTAGTGCTATTCTAATGGACTATCCGAGTTCTGCGCATCTTCACCGAGCATTAACCTCACTCTATAACATTAATTCCCAGCTACATTCCGTCACAATCCTGCAAGAAAAAGATATTCACCTTCCCATGCCTAAGAAGCAAAGCATGCTCCCAAATCCAGTTGTTCACACCTACCAACCAAATGGATTTGGAAAGCTTCTAAATGAAGTAATAGCACAACAAAAAAGTGAATACATCCTTTTTCTAAAACAGTCCGAGTATCTTTCTCCTAAAATCACAAATGAAGCACTCCAGTTGAACTCCTCCCAGGCGGTCATGCAGCATAACTACTCCCTTAAGCATATTTCGCTGCCCTTCCCCCTCCTCGTCCGGACAGCATATTTACAGAATCATCCTTTTCTACTAGATCATCAGCTCCCTTTCAAAGAAGCACTCTTTTCTGCATGGCTTTCCACCATGGATGATGCAGTGATAGTAGTTAAAAAAGACCTAATAAAGCGGGCAACAGAAAGTACAACGCGCGACCGGATCGAAAAGCTCCAACTGCTTGAAAAATATCACTACAAGAAAACCTCTACGGAACACCCGAGCCTCACCATTCTCATGGCAAACTATAATATGGAAAACTATGTGGAAGCCGCAATAACATCATGCCTGTTCCAAACCGAAAGGCCAGAACAAATTTGCATCATCGATGATGGTTCAACGGATGACTCCTATAAACACATGCAAAACTGGCGACATGAGCCCGTAATCCAATTATTCACCAAGGAGAATGCGGGAAAAGCAAAGGCACTCAATGATTTACTGCCTTATGTTACTTCTGATTTTATTTTAGAGCTCGATGCAGACGACTGGCTTGACGCGGATGCTGTTTCTGTAATCAAAAGTCATCTCCCTCATCTACCTGAAGATGTTGCTGTCTTATATGGTAATTTCAGACGTTGGAAGCAGCGAGAAGGGAATATTCTGTTCAAAAGTATAACGACAGGAAGACCGGTTCATGAAAGAAAGGATTTACTGTCTTATCACTTCCCGCTTGGTCCACGAATCTACCGGACGGCTTCATTAAAAGCAATCGGCGGGTTTCCCATTGTTCCTTTTAAAAATGGCAGGTTGTTTGAAGATGTAAGTGTGCTAAACCGTTTAATCACAACGTACCGTTTCCAATATGAAAATTTCACCGTTTATAATATTAGGGAACATAAGGAAAGTATTACACGAAAACACAAGAAGCAGTGGTATGAATTTTTAAATTACTTATAAATGTTATGTTAAAAATCATTTTTCTTCATTGCCTTTCTCTTCAAAAAACCGGTTGATCGTTGAAATAATTAATCCCTGCTGCTGGGAGGTCATCATCGGATAAATTGGTAGGGCCAATATGCGATTTGCTGCTTGTTCCGCAACCGGGAATGCTCCTTTTTTATAATTCAAATAACGGAAAGCTTCTTGTAAATGTAAGGGGACTGGATAGTAAACCGCTGAAGCAATATGGTTTCTTGCCAATTCAGCCGCCAATTTATCCCGGTTATCCAGTTCGATACAATATTGATGGAAGGTATGCTCGCGACCACTCGGAACGTTTGGCTTCAATAAAAAGCCGGGTAAGTTTTTAGTATATCTTCTCGCGACTTCCTTCCTCTTATCCAAGAAAATATCTAAATAATATAATTTGACGATTAAAATAGCTGCTTGCATCTCATCCAATCTGCTGTTCATACCAATTAAAGAATGATGATATTTTTTATCGCTCCCATGATTGCGGAGTTTGAGCATTGTTTCGTAGAGTGTTTTTTTATTCGTCGTGACAAGGCCCGCATCCCCGAGAGCTCCTAGGTTTTTAGACGGGAAAAATGAAAAGCAGCCGATGTCTCCAATGGCACCAACTCGTTTTCCCTCAAACTCCGTGCCAATTGCCTGGCAAGCATCTTCAATCACACGTAAATTATATTTTTCAGCTAGGAACATGATCTCCTTCATATTTGCAGCCCTACCGTATAAATGGACAACTATGATTGCTTTTGTTTTTGGGGTAATAGCTGCTTCAATTTGGGCGGGATCCAAATTGTAGGTATCTGCTTCAATATCAACAAACACAGGAGATGCCCCAACTTCAGCAATTGCCTCAGCTGTGGCGAAAAAAGTAAATGGAGTTGTAATTACTTCATCTTTTGGGCCAATATTTAATGCTTTCAACGCCAAGACTAATGCATCCGTTCCATTCGCTACCCCGAGGGCATAGTTTGCTCCTACGTAGCCCGCGGCTAATTTCTCGAACATCTCCCCTTTTTCCCCAAGTACATAATTCCCACTATCCAACACTTCTGTCATTATTTCAAGTATAGGGGTACGTAATAAATTCAATTCTGCCTGTAAATCAACCATTGGAATCCGCTGCGTTATTTCTTCCTTCATTAGAATCCCCCCGTCCATTTCCGATTCCGATATACGTCATATTTAATTTATTTATTTCCTCTTCCTTTACTTTATTCCGACCGTCCAAAACGAGCTTGCAATTGGTGAACGCTGCAAAATCAAGATTCTCATATTCCTTATGGAAAGCTTGAATAATGATGGCATCTATTTCTTCAATCACCGAATCACTCAACTGTAGAGGGAGGACAGCATAACGTTCTATTTCACTTGTTGTAAACTGAGGATCATGGACAAAGATATTTGCCTTTGCTCGCTTAAGCTTATCAATGAGCATGAGCGCCGTAGACTTTGTAGGCTCTTTCACATTTTCCCGGTAAGAAAGCCCGAGGATAAGGATATTTTTATCCTGGAAAGTCCCTAACTCTTCTTCCATCTTCGCTAAGGAATAGTCAGCCATTTGATCATTAATCGTTCTCGCTAAGGGGGTTAGCCCACTAGTTAAGCCTTTATTGATGAAAAAGTAAGGATAGATTGGAATACAATGACCGCCAACGCCAATTCCAGGGTGATGAATATGCGAATAAGGCTGACTATTACTTACTGTAATCACTTCATTGATATCAACATTTTTCTCATCCGCAAACATAGCCAATTCATTCGCGAGGGCAATGTTGACGTCCCGGTAAACGCATTCTGCTACTTTGGAAAATTCGGCTGTTTCGAGTGTACTTACATCTATCAGCTCACAACCTAGAGACTTCGTATAAAATTGTTTTGCTAATGTGAGACTTCTTTCATCCAATCCGCCAACGATTTTAGGATAGCTCTGTAGATCGCGGATGATCCGATTCGAGTAAACTCTTTCCGGACTGTAGGCAAGATGAAAATCTTCCCCCATTTTCAAACCTGAAACTTCTTCTATTTTCGTACCAAATCTATTGCGCGTATCGCCCGGTGCAAGTGTTGTTTCAAATATGATAAGAGAGCCTTTCTTTAATCCTTTCGCTATGTCCAGCACCGCTTGATCAATGAACCGATAGTCTATATGATTATCATCATCAATGAGAACAGGGACAATGACAATTATGATATTCGATTGTTGAACGGCCTCTGCGGTCCGCTTCGTTGCAGACAACGTTTTACTATTATGAGCTTCGGAAACTAATTTTTCTAAACCTGGCTCATTTTTAATATGGGAAATCCCTTGATTGATCGATGATACAACATCTTCATTAATATCAGCACCATGCACATTAAACCCATTATTCGCAAACACTGCTGCTAATGTCAGTCCGATTTTACCAAGCCCGATTACAGCTACTGAATCGGTAGGTAAACTAGAATAGTCTGCCATACCATTCCCTCATTTCTTCATTAGTATGTGATACTTTATGTCTTATATTGTTTCATTGATTGTACGTATGATTAGAAAAATAGAATCTGGTTTATCCTCATCATTCATCCACCTTCGTTAAGCTCATCATAAATAGATAAAAGCCGCTTTTCCATTTTTGCCCAACTGAATCTCTCTTCCATCACCTTTCTCGCTTGAAGACTCATTGCATGAATTTGCTTTCGGTTGAAGTTAAGATCGAGCAAACCTTTAGCATAATCTTCCGCGGTTGCTTCACGCCCTTTAACGATATAACCGCAATTATATTTCCGAATAAATTCTTTCATATCGTCACATTGATTCACAACTACCGGCAGGCCATTATTTAAATAGCTGAAGAATTTATTCGGCATTGCATATCGATTGTTCAAAGACCCTTTCGCATCCAAATCCACCCAACCCAAATCTGCTCCTTTCATCTTTTCTGGTATCTCCTCATAATCGACCCAGCCAGTTTGGATAATCTTATCCTCTAGGTGAGATGGGATTAAAAGAGGGTTCTCTGATTTTTTATTTCCACCAATCAGAATGACTTTGAGCGGGAACTGTTCATTACATAATTCTGTTATCTTCATTAACTTATGGAAGCTGCCTCTTTTTCCATTCATGACGCCTTCATACACGAGAACGAGCTGCTCATTCTTCCCTTGTCCTGGATGATAACCATTACTAAGTGGAGGTGTGTTGTAAATAACTTCTACTGATAAGGCTGCGTCCAGTGAATGGAAATCCCGTTTAATCGATTCGGAAACAGTTATTATCGTGTCTGTTTCATTTAACATCAGCTTTAACATGTCGCGCTTAATTTGTTCTGTCCGACTTGCTTGTTTCAAGAGCGGGTCTGGATCGACTTCATGGCTATCATATATTAATTTGCTTTGCTTTCCCCGAGATGAGAGTGCCCGTTTTACTTGAACACCAGTATACAGAGAGTAAAATTCATGTGCATGATAAATATCAGCCTGCTGAGCAAGCGCCAATTGAATGAATCGGTCTGTATAGAGAATGTCTTTATTTTTTTTAATCGTAGTATAAAGTTTTTTTAACTGTTTTTCATGGTGGATTTCCTCATATGTTAGGATTTTGATGCCTTCATGAGTGAATTGTTCTTCCCTGAAATGCTCCTTAAACAGTGTACCGTCCACATCGAATAAATAACCATTCCTACGAGGTACAATCATCGTCACTTGAAATCCCGCTTTTACGAGACTTTTAGCTTCCTTCTTAAAGATTCTCGCATCTAAAAAAGGATGCTCCGATACTAATATACATACATGTTTCACGATAATTCTCACTCCTAACTGCACGAACTCCTGAACAACTAAAAACTTAAAGAATAAAATATAGAAATTGCTTGAGAAAGGAAAGTAGATGATGAAAGCATTGACGATTGTAGGTGCAAGGCCCCAGTTTATTAAAGCATGTATGTTGTCTAAAGCTTTTAAAAGCTATCCTCACATCAAAGAGATTATCGTTCACACGGGACAACATTATGACTATAATATGTCTGATGTTTTCTTTAAGCAGTTAGATATTGCTGAAGCGGATTATAATTTAGCTGTCGGCTCTGGGACCCATGGTGAACAAACTGCCAACATGTTGCTGAAATTAGAAAAGTTAATGATGTCTGTAAAACCGGACGTAGTAATTGTGTATGGGGATACAAACTCTACTGTAGCCGGAAGTCTCGCTGCAGCGAAACTCCATATTCCCATTGCTCATATCGAAGCCGGTCTTCGCAGTTTTAATAAAAAAATGCCCGAAGAAATGAATCGAATCATTACCGATCATTTATCTGATTATTTATTTTGTCCAACGGATTATGCTGTGGAAAATTTAAATAAAGAAGGAATTAAGCAAGGTGTCTATCGAACGGGAGATATCATGTATGATACGATTACACATTTTAAACCTTTTGCAACAAAGCACTCTTTCTTATTGGATAATTTAAAACTTAAGGAAAAGGACTATTATTTAGCAACAGTCCACCGAGCAGAGAACACAGATGACCCTACCCGTTTAAAAGCAATATTCCGGGCCTTTCAGCAGTTGGATAAAGTTGTCGTCCTCCCCTTGCACCCACGAACAAAAAGTAAAATTATGGAATATCAATTGGATGATCTCGTCCGCTCTCCCAATATTAAACTCGTTGATCCTTTGGATTATTTTGGTATGCTCGCATTGGCTGCAAAGGCAGATATTATTCTCACGGACTCAGGAGGCTTGCAGAAAGAAGCTTGCATGCTTCAAGTACCGTGCGTCACCCTTCGTGAGGAAACGGAATGGCTGGAAACAGTGGAATCCGGCTGGAACAAACTAGCTGGTGCCGACTCCCAAACAATAATCGATACTATTCAAAATATACAGCGACCAACAGCAAATCAATCTCTTTATCGTACCGGAGCTGCCCACAAAATCGCTAATATACTTCTCAAAGAATTTTAAAGAATAATGGAAGAGGTGACCAGCAAGTTCACCTCTTTTGAGTTATAATTTCTTGTAAACATCGATATATTGATGAATGACATTGGTCGCACTGTGATATTTTTTCACGTAAGCCCTGCCTTGGACACCTAATGCTTTCCATTGTGCCGGAGTATGAAGCAAATCTTTCAGTACATCAGCAATATTAGCTGGATTAGCATTCACAACTGGAAATTCTTCCGGATATTTACTTACAAGATCTTCCCTTATATAGCAAATAACCGGTTTTCCTAATGCCATCGCTTCTGTGGAAAGGTATCCCGCTGCTCCAATTCGTAATTGATCTATCACAAGATCCGCTTCAGATAAAAGCTTCATCGTTTCCGCATGATTCAGGCCTTCAATTAGCTTAAATTCAAAAGACATACCTTCATTCTTCAACTTCTGAACAGCATCCAGTACAAACTCTGTTCCCTTTAAATTCCGTTTGGTCGGGGCATGGACGACAAGAGGGTTTTGTTTAATAGTAGGGTAATTCGGCTTTAGCTTATAGATATCAATAATGTGGGGAATAACATGTGTATGCTTATAATAATCTTTTACATAGGTTTCTATTTCATAATCAAGCGCGATCGCATGATCAACATACGATGAAAGCTTCGTCAGATTCTCTCTAATTCTTTCTTCTGTCCATTCATTTTTCACACGCACATACGGATTTTTCTCCTTTGCAACAGAAAGGATACGGGCATCCGATCCCCTGTGGTGGACGACCATCTTCTTTCCCGCTTTATGAAGCGTCTCTAAATCACGCTTATCAGGAAAGAATGTGCCGCCAAAATGAAAATGAAAAACATCATAATCCTCGATAGCTTTCTTAAAAAACTTTTGAATCTTTTCCAACCGTTTGTGTTTTGGAATATCCTGTAGATTTAAGCAAACATCCGATTCAAACTGGTAACGATTCGCATAAAAATGGCATGCCGTCGCGTCAATGCCTTGCAGACGCAATGAGCGACATAGATTGATCATTGGTAAGCCGCCCTCCGGAATATGCAACACGCGCATCTATCTCACCTCGATTCTACCGTTACGGAGTTGGTAAAAGTTTTGCATAAACACCGGCCAACCGTTTCTCCATTTCCTCCCATGAATAAATTTCCTCCATTACTTTCCTTCCATTCTTACTCATCTTCTCTAATTTTTCCGGATTTCGCTTGAGATAAAGAAATGCGTTCGCAAAATCTTTTGCGTCCGCTTGCTGCTTTTGGATCACATAACCGCATTTATGCTTTCGGATGAAATTTTCCATCTCCTGACATTTATTTACGACTACCGGAACCCCGTTATTCAGATAACTGAAAAATTTATTCGGTAGCGCATAATCACTATTAAGCGAATAATGCACCTCTTCCAAATCAATCCAACCGATATCAATAGCTTGCATATGCTTCGGAATCGAATGGTAATCCACCCAGCCCGTTTGCTTGATGATCGTTGTAAGATGCTTCGGGATTTTAAGTGGAGTTCCAAACTGGCTGCCACCAATAATCTTAAATTGAAAGTCTAGTTTCTGAGAACATATTTCTGAAATTCCGAAAATCTTTTCCTGATTGCCTTTATGATGTGTGATATTTCCTTCATAACCAACTGTTAACTGACTTCCTTCATAAGCTTTTAGCTCAACGTCTTTGATAAGTGGAGGTGAATTATAAATCACCTCAATCGGTAAATCCGGCATTCGTGCTATATACCAATCCTTGATTGAATCGGAAACGGTAATCAAGTAATCGACTTCTTTCAACATGATGAACAGCTTATCTTCTAAGTTTTTCCTTTTTTCTTCAGACGTTCTCGGATGAAGCGGATCAGGTGTCAGCTCATGACTGTCGTAAATTAATTTTACCTTCTTTCCCTTCTCCTTCTGCATCCGCCGTTTAATACCAATTCCGGCAAAGAGCGATAAATATTCATGGGTATGATAAATATCCGCATCTTCTGCCATCGCCAAATTTGTTAGCGGATTATTGAAGCCTTCCGTTTCCCAAACATCTTCACTACTTAACACTTTATTCAATGATTTTCTCGTTTTTTCAGCGTGATAAGTGACTATTTTTATCCCTTCATGGATGAACACGTTACTTCTAAAGCTTTTTTTAAAAGGTGTGCCATCAATATCAAATAAATTACCATTTTTCCTAGGTACAATCATCGAGACGTCGTACCCCATCTTTTGTAGACTTTTGGCTTCCTTTTTAAATATCCTTGCATCTAAAAACGGATGATAGGCAACAACCATACAAACCTTTTTGGACATCTCGATTCATCCTTTCCTTTAAGAAGAGGCTAGTAGATTCAGGCATCGATTTCTTTAGCTGGTACCCCTGCAACAATTATATTTGTATCAACGTCTTTCGTAACGACAGCACCTGCTCCAACAATTGTATTCGAGCCAATCGTTATACCTGGCAACAAAGAGGCATTATTGCCAATCTTTGCTCCTTGTTTAATACACGGTCCCTTCAAAGTGTATGCTTGTGCTCCCATGTATTTATCATTGGACATGGAAACACAAGGACCGATGAAAACATTATCCTCAAGAGTTGTATCACCTGTCACATAGGCTTGGGTTTGAATCGTGCAGTTCTTCCCAATCGTCGTGTTCAATTCAATAATCGCGGCTCTACCTATGACCGAGCCTTCTTCAATGTGGACATTTTCTCTAATGCTTGCGTGATCCCCAATAAAGACATTTCTCCCGATTGTACTGCCGGCATAAATTGAAACAAGATGCCCGATTTTCGTACCTGCTCCAATAATCAAATTACGCTCTATAGGTGATTCTTTTCGCATTTTCTCATTTGCCGCCGGTTGAATTCCAACGACACAATTACTACCAATCGTGACATGATCCCCAATTTGTGTTCCTTGCAAAATAACGGTATGATGGCCAATCACAACATTCTCACCGATAGAAACTCCGTCTTCGATTACGACGTGATGACCTAAATGGGTACTTTTAGGTATACTTGACAACTAGAATCCTCCTTTCAGCTACTCGCTTTCTAGAATACATTCAATTTTCTCCATAAGTTGCTTGGCCCGAATCCTCACCGTATGGTTCTCCTGAATGAATTGATGACCCTGTTCGGTAATCCGCTGTCTTTCCTTCTCATTCGCCAAATAATAGTCTGCTTTTTCTTTAAAATTACTTTCATCAATTGCGACGAAATGTTTACCTGGGATAAATCCTAAGCTTTCCAGTTCATTGAACGTTGGTGCTAGTAGGAGCGTTTTACATGCTAAGGCTTCATAATATTTCATCACAGGGTAATTATAGATCGAAGGACATGTGAAGAAGATCTTCGTGCGGTTCAATTCCTTGGCATAATGTACACCAACCCGTTTATCTTTCTCCTCTTCCCTAGTGAAGTCACGATATCCTGGATGATGATAGCAGATGAACCGTGGATCTTTGGAATAAGCATTTACTATTTTCTCACGTAGTGGATAAGTCTTATTAACGGCACCTATCATTAGGAAATCTATGTCTTTTTCTAAAAAATAGTCTTTATATATTCCAGGATGAACAAAGTGAGGGAACCATTCTAGTTTATGTTTAAACTGTGGATATGTTTGGACGGATTTCTCCCATCCGATTGTAAAGAGGTAGTCAATTTTATTTTTATTGATATAATTTTCTCGTATTTTAACAAGGCGATGGACATCTGTCACAAATAATCCTGTCGGTATACTGCAATTCCTTAGTCCTTTAATCATTGGGAACAATTGGTGTCCCATATCATTCAGTATTAAAATAAAATCCGGCTTTGTCTCCAGCCTATTTAAAATATAATCAATATTGCCGGACTTCCTCCAAACGGTAAGGCGGACAATCCTTGCCAGTTCTTGTTCCAAATAATAAAAGTTTCTATTGATAAACCGGGAAGTATCTTCCCCAATAAATAAGACATGCCGCATCGATCTATAAACCCCTTTCTATTATCTCGTAGACAAGAGCCAAATTTAGATTTTCATTATGGCAGTCTATCTCGTTTCGAGTCTCTTGCATAGAATGACAGTAATCATTGAAATTAAATAGTGAGGAGATTTATCTATGAAAGTCGGTGTGATTGGAACTGGTAAAATGGGAGAATATCATGTGAAAACATATCTAGCATTACAAGATCATTGTCAGCTAGTCGGTATATTTGATAACGATGAAGATAGAAGCAGAGAAATTGCTGAAAAATATAAAGTGAAACAATTTCTATCCGTGGATGAACTTCTCCAAAGTGTAGACGCGGTAAGTATTGCTGTCCCAACGGATTATCATTATGAAATCGGTCTAGCATGCATCAGAAATAAGACGCATCTGTTGATTGAAAAGCCGATTACAAGCACTGTAGCAGAAGCTGATGATTTAATACAAAAAGCGAAAAAGGCTGGAGTGAAGCTGCAAGTGGGACATATTGAACTATTCAATCCACTCATTCCAATCCTGAAACAGGAACTGGAAAATGAAGAGATTATCGGTATCTCATTTTTCAGATTGAATCCGTACAATGCAAGACTAAAAGATATTGACGTCGTAAAAGACCTGATGATTCATGATCTTTATATTCTAGATGAACTTCTGAAGCAAAAAATAGTGGAATTCCATGCTTTAGGAAATATTATCGATCATTCAACGAAACACGCGGCTGTAATTCTTAAATCGACGCAAGGAGTAACTGTAGAGCTGATTGCCAGTTTTAAATCAAAAAGAAAAGTTCGGACAATTCAAGTGTTTACAAAAGAGGCCTTGATTGAAGCTGATTTGCTGAACAGAACGATACGCGTAACAAGAACATCCACACCTTTCTCAAAGAAAATTGCAGTTCCTTTAACAAAAACGATTACAATCGATAATAGTGTTCAGCCATTAGACATCCAATTAATAGAATTCCTTCATTGCATAAAATTTGATAAACCACCTGCTGTTTCAGGAAAACAAGGGAAACGAATCATGGAGCTTACAATTAAAATCAGCGAATCGATTCATCCAGCTTAAATTCTACAACACCAATTATCTATATGTTCAATTCTTACCTTTTATTTATTTTGTACTCAGCTTTCGCATTCTGGAACATATCGTTTTTATTCAAATGTGCGCAAGTTGAGTTTTGAATCTAAATGAAACAGCCCTGTCTAATTAAGGCAGGGCTGTTTTGAATTGGAACAGAACAGACTAGACTAGTTAATTAAGCTGCAGCGGGAAAGCGTGTGTAATTGATTGCATCAACGGATACATACTGCTTGAGATTATCGTAACCATTATCAACTTCGATAACTAGTACCAAATCGACAGTAACAGTGGATAAAATTCCTTCAATTAAATTATTGTCAGTCACAACCTCAACAGTTGATCCGATTCGTTTAGCCATTTCAGCAGCAAAAGTTGCTTCAAACATGTCAAACCCTCCTTTATCATTCACTGACCAGTTCAATTGCTTCTATTCGGACCAAAACTTGTGACCCACTTTCAACAAGCACAATATAGTCGTCTTTAACAGCAAGCAATAATCCCGAAACCGTTCCAAATGGAGTTGTAACCTCCACTTGTTCGTTCACTAGAGTCATTAATAATTCTCTCATTGTTGTTGGAACATTTCCTGCCGGTGGTTTTCCAGTAGAAGGTGACGTAGACACTCCTCCAAAATCAATATTGAAGTCCACCGACGGAAAATCTATTCCAAGACCGGTTTTACTCTCAATGACGGTGCTTGTGTTTTGTGATAGTTGATTAATTAAGTTCAACAAATTTCTTTGTCTATTCGTTAGTGACGGCAAGATGATTCACTCCTTTCTTTCAAGATTTAGCATTAAAGGATTTCCAGCGAAACGATAACAGCAATAAGCAGTTGAATGAGTAATTGCAGGTTAATTGCAATATCCGTATCAATTGTCGTGATATTGACATCTTTCGATTTTTCCACGATTGTCTTCTGACGGTTGCTTTGTCTCGTTCTGGTAATTTGGTTAAAGTCTTGCAAAATATCTTCCACTTTGCCACCATCCGCAATGGCTAAACGGAGTACAACCGCAAGTGCCGCCTCAATCCCAATTTGTAAAGATGCTGCGGCTTGTGTGTCCGTTGTCTCTACCTCGACATATTCTGAGTCTTTAATAATAATCCATTCTTCTGATTGTTGCTTCGTAATATTTTTTTGATTCGCATCTTGCTCTACGATAGCCTGTGACCTATTTCTTTTATCATCGCAATGGTCTAATGCTCTCCATTCTTTCACTTTCGACATCAAATCCACCTCTTTTCATTTTATAGAATTTCAACTAATAGCACTAAGGCAACAAGTACTTGAAGCATTAACTGGAGATTAAGCGCTAGGTCTGTATCTCTAGTCGTTACAACCGCATCTTTCGTATTATAGATAAAGATTTTTTGCTTATTTCTCTGCGCCATATTAAAATGTTGAGTCAACTCTTGAGACACTGCATCACGTTGTGTGCCATCAGCAATCGAGATATTTAAAACAAGTGCAATGGCGAGCTGTAAAGCAGCTTGCAGGGATACCCCAATTTGCGTATCTGTTGAACTTACGGTGATATTACACGATTCTTTCACCCAAATTAGCTCTGCTGATTCCTGATCCATAAAAGATAATTCGGTACCCTCTTGCAGTACAAACGCATTGTTATCACTTGTGAAATCGGATTCTGTTGATTTATGGGATGGGCTTTTGCTAGATTCGTTAGAACATTTGCCACTACAGCTATGGCCACAGCTACAGCTTTTTAAAGGTTCTTCCATAAAGTAGGAATATCTATCTCCTTTTCCCCTGCTTACATCGTAATCATATTCCGAATGTCTATAAATCGTCATTTTGACACTCCTTTCTTATTGGCTATATAATATTGTTATGGTTTTTTCCTCTAGAAGATTGTACAGATTCACTACGTCTCATAAAAATAGCGAAAGCACCCACAGCAGGTGCTTTCACTATTTAATCACTTTTATCTTTTGCTTGATTTTGTTGGAAATCTGCAACCTGTTTCTTTAGGTCTTCCACCATTTCTCTAATCATCTTTTTCTGCTCTTCTGGTATATTATTCTTCACTTCGTCAGGCTTCACACCATTTTTCCTCAATATGGTCTGGACCATCACTTCCACCAGCTTTTCATTTAATGGCGGCTGTTTTGATGATTCACTCATATAACTCACCCTCCTGTTCACATGTCTATATTAGACTATGAGATCAATCGGTTAGCTGACTATGCTGTTGTCTATATGTTTACAGGAAGGGTAACTTGCTCATGTACAATCATACATTTAAGCAGAACTGCACCATTGTCTCTAGCAAAAATATTGCAAATGCATGTTATATAGTAAGGAAGGGGCGATCCTTCCTGAACGCTGCCCAAACAGTGTCCATGTTTATAATTCTTTTTCCACAACCCTTTCTATATTTTTAAAGCCACTATCCGTAGCAGATAGTGGCTCTTTTTTTCTCTCTATAATAATACGTTCAACATCATGATTAATTTCAATTTAAATTGCGTATTTCTTGTTTGCTCATCATAACATTTCTTTCCATACGTTTCGTCTTTTACTTTTTCCAGTCGTTCATCGACCATACATTTATATACAGCAATATCAATATGCACGATTGTTCCTCCCTTAATCACGCATTAACGGTCTGTAATACCCCGCCTAAACAAGAGGGAAAACCATATGTTAAGGTGGGGGTTATACAGTCCGTAAATACCTGATTCTGTTCAACTAACATTCAGTGGGGAGGTACGGAAACCCCACTGAATGAGTTTCACTTTATCATTTACCTGAATATGAGGAAGGCTGCTTGTTTTTCGGCATGTACCTGAAATTTGGTAATGACTAGAATAGAGCCACCTCAATTATTTTTATAAACATTCTCACTACCTCCTTTCAGAATTATCAATTGCTATACTCTTATTAATGCACGAAAACGTTCGGGGGAACAAGCGACAGAATGGTTATAATCAAACTTCCCCAGGGCTCTTCCAATAAAAGAAAGCGCGAAGTTCCTGAATAGAACTTCGCGCCGTCATTATTTATTTATAATTGTTTCGCATTTTATAAATGATTTTTCGAATCGTATCAAAGGATAAATGAAATTTCTTCTCTAATTCTTCAAATGATTTTCCCTCATTGTATAACTGGAATATCTCTTCATTTCGTTTCGCGATCAATTCTCTTGATCCGCTTACTTCTCCCCAAGCTGCCCGCTCTTTTTTTGCTTTCGGGATATAAATTAAATCCCCCTGGATATACTTCTGCATTTCTTTAAGCAGACTAGGGGGAAGCACCTCTTTTGCATTTTTGTACTGCATGTTTAACTTCCTCCTTGAAAACGTAGAAATCTAAATAACCGCTCTTTGTTAAATAGTCCATTTTCATCCTACTCCTTTCTTTTTAAATTTATGACCTGTTTCTTTTAATTACTTACCTTTGATTATAATTGATTTTCTAGACGATGGAAAGGTGTTAATTTTCCCAAAATTCACTTTAAATAATTAAGGACCGCGCTCAGGCGGTCCCATGCTGGTGATTCCCGCTAAGCGGAAACCACCTCACTAACTGTAATCAATATTATCAGCCTCCTTCCCGAAAGAGTCTGTCGGTCCGACACCTTTATTTACTCATTTTCCAGGTTCGGTTACAAGGGTAAGAATGATTATAATTGATTTTTCCCTGCTATCCCACGACTTATTTCCGAGAAGAAAGCTCATAGTTTAAGTCAAAAAAACCGATCATACTCCATTAATTGGTATTTGACGGTTTGAAATTAACTAGAACAGGGCATAACTAAATGATATAATATCCTATCGATTAAGAAACCTTTCTTTAAGAAATTTAAAAGTGGAGTTCGTTTCCAGAAAGTAGTTAACTAATACTAAACGTAAAATATTAATCGATATGTTTAAAATAAATGTCTTGGCCATCTGAACGATTAAGGTAAAAATAAGCAATAAACCGGTCGATCGATTCATCCCCGCTATTTACCTTCTTCATCATTTTTTACTTCTTTTCAGTAAAAATTGTAGATGCTCTTCTTTAAAAACAAAGACGAGACCCGAAGACATACAAAATCCATTTAACTCTATGAGCCGCGTGAATATAAGAACATTTAGCGGTATAGACTTACTGAACTCTATATCCACTAATGTAATAATATCATAGGATTCCTTGTAACGTCCTTTAAAAGAACGGTCCCCTTTTCCGGATTGCGCTCCATCACATGATAAAGTGCTGTATCGGATTTTACCATTGCAGATAATAGCTCTTTCTCAATATTATTTTCTGCTTCAAATTGTTCCATATATTCAGAAACTGCACTTCTATTATTTCTATATTTTTTATAAGCTTCCAATAGAGACATTTGTATTCACCCTATCCTTATTGTTGCTGCATGCTGTAATCCCCTTTAATATATGATAAAGAGTTTTCTAACACAGCCCCAACTTACAAAGAAATTTCTAAGTACGGGCAAAATTGAAGTTGTGATGTAATAAATTAAATACTTCATTCAGTTTGGAGGGATAACATGTTTACTTGCGGTTGGTGCATGAAGAAAATTTCTGCTGATCAACCATTATCTGCCGTTAATATTAAGTTTACAAAAGGGATGGATTTTTCAGAGCATGAAGGAGAAATCATTCCAGTCTATCTACAATCACTTGATAGAAATGTTTCAATGGTTGTAACGACAGCTGATTCGGAGGCGAAGAAGGCAGGTACAGATGGTATGTTTGCGGTTTGTAGCAGTGCTTGCGGAGTAAAATTGCAGGCTGCTCTAGCGAAAGATATGAATATAGACTTGTAATCTCATTCTACCATTAAGTCCTTTATTAAAAAACTTGGCAGTAAGAATGGATTTATACTTTCTTATCTGCCAAATAATAAAGATGCACCTTTAGCGAAATATGGTAAAGTGGAAGTGCCTGAACAACCAAAAATACCAATTTGCAAGGTGCATTTTCATGCAATCAAGAATAGCGCAAGATTTTTCATTGCCTTAAGCGATACTTCCGGCAACTGGTTTATTTATTCGAGTCTGGGGTCAAATGAAATACCTTTGCACTCCGAATATATTCCACATCGGGAATATTCAACCTAAAGTTAACAAGCCTTGCTGCCACAAAAAAGTAATCCGATAATCGATTTAAATATTGTAACACTGTAGGTGGGGGAGCATTTTCCTCTTTCATTAATGCTACAATCAGTCGTTCCGCTCGTCTCGCTACAGTTCTTGCAATATGAATTGTTGCGGAAGCCTTCGAGCCGCCCGGTAATATAAACCGTTCTATTTCCGGGGTTTCTTCTGAATACTTGTCAATCTTTTCTTCCAAATAATTAACCGTTTCCTCTGTTAATTTATTCTTTCTTTCTTTAACGACACTAGCGATGTCACCGCCACAATCAAAAAGTTCGTGCTGAATTTTCTCTAAGTCATCTATAATATCCGAGAACTGATCTTTGCTAAGTTCGGTTATCGCCTTGCCTACAAATCCATTTAATTCATCAATCGTTCCATAGGCTTCGACACGGATATCATCCTTAAATACACGTCCACCAATTAATGATGTCTTTCCTTTATCACCTGTCCGCGTATAAATCTTCATTTCAAAGTCTTTTGTTTCGTCAGTCGATTGATTTCGTGTTTGCTGATCAATTCTTACAATATTTATGCCTAAATCTTTTGCTGCTTCTTGTGCTAATGGGGTAACGATAGTATTTCTCGCAACTTTCAACTCCCCAACCATTCCTTTATATTTCAGTATATCTGCACGGCTCAATAAGTTTTTTGAAAAAACATTTTGCGCAATTGAATCTTTTGAATGGGCTCGTACCACATTTTCCTCGACAGCTTGATATAATTCGGTTGCTTTAACAAGCTGAATTCCGAATCTTTCAATGGTCGCTAAATGCGCTGCAGATAGCTCTTTATAGGCAGTGGATGCTATTCCTGCTTGATCCTGCAAGGATAAATCACTAGCTTCCCTCGCGGCAACTACAGGAATATTGTACATTAGGGCATGGGAGATGAGATTAGTCGTCATATTATCCGTGATTCCATTCGCTATCTTTGCCACTGTATTAGCGGTCAACGTGGGCATAATAATAATTGGAACGCCTTCATATAACGGACTCAATCCCATATTTTCACTTTCGAGATAGATCTCTTCTATATCTAATTCTTTTTTTAAATCATCGATTGAATAAATATATTCTGCACTTATAGACAATGCTACCTTTAGCTTCCAATTAGCCTGATGCATTTTTTTTAATTGAACGATTGATTCTTTAAAGCCTACAGCTCCGCCCGTAAATACTATAAGAGCTGTCTTCTTCTCTTTATCAACATGGCTGACTGTATGGTTAGCTTCCACGTTCATCCCCCTTATTTAAACCACCTTTAAGCGCGATTCCTAGTGGTGTGATAAGTAACGGATGCTCCGGCTTTACGATCTCAATTCCAATATACTTCTGGAAAACTTTTGTAAATTCACTAAAGCAACTTGCTCCGCCAACGACATAAATCGTTTCCACATCATCAAACCCTTGTAAATGCCTTTTAATAATGGCAGCCATCTTTTCAACGACTGGCTTGATAATAGGGAAAACCTCCTTTTCCTTAGTCTTATCTTTTTTCATCTTTTCCGCTTCCTCAAATGGTATTTTTTTAGCACCAGCTAAGACTAGACTCATATGTGTTCCGCCTGTCGGTTCATCCGCTGAGTAAATCACTTTATTATTTTTTAATATACTAATCCCTGTTGTTCCGCCACCTACATCAACGACAGCACCATCAGTTATCCTTAAAACAGCGGCTGCCGCATTCGTTTCTTCTAGGACGTCCGTCACTTCAAATAGTGCTGATTCAAGTACGTTCGTTATCACTTTTCGACTCCCTTTGTCTACCCGTGGCGGGATTGCCGTCGAAGCTTTCGTTAGAGGAAACCCTAATAATTCTTCCATATCCCGTTTCATTTTCTCTACAATATCCACAGCTTGCAAAAAATCAACAACAATTCCATCTTTAACAACAGAGGCTGGATATAATGCTCCGGCTAAAGGCTTATTTTCTTCGGTAATAACGGAAATTGCAATATTGGCGGTCCCCAAATCTACGCCAACTTTAACATTGCCAGAATAGACCGGGACCTTCTCTTTGTTGATAACTTTAGCAAAGGTGTTAACATAGTGATTAATTTCCCTAATAGATACTGACAAACGTACCAACCTTCCATTCCTACCTCAAGAGATATATTGGGCTATTAATTAATAAACTTAATCAACTGGTAATATTTCAATCACTTTCTTCACGTCTTCAGCTGACTGGTTCAGCTGCTTCTGTTCATCAGCTGTTAACGGTAATTCAATAACGCTCTCAATTCCGTTTCCTCCAAGAATTGTCGGAACACCGAGGTAAATGTCTTTATAACCATATTCTCCTTCTAAATAAGCAATGGATGGCAATATTCGCTTTTTATCCTTCACAATAGTTTCGGCCATTTGTACTAATGAAGCAGCGGGTGCATAATAAGCACTTCCATTTCCGAGCAAGTTGACAATTTCTCCCCCACCTTTTCGAGTACGTTCCACAATCGCATCGATTTTTTCTTGGGGTAGTAAATGATCGAGTGGAATGCCTCCTACATTAGAATAGCGAATTAATGGAACCATGCTGTCTCCATGGCCGCCTAGGACAAACCCGGTAACATCTTCAACCGCTATATTAAGTGCTTCCGCTACGAAGGTGGAAAAACGTGCTGTGTCAAGAACACCAGATTGACCGATAACGCGATTCTTCGGAAATCCTGTTGTTTTAAAGCAAGTATAAGTCATTGCATCGACCGGATTACTCAAGACAAGAATATAACTGTCAGGTGCATAACGGACAATTTCTTTTGATACATCAACCATAATCTTCGCATTGATGTTAACGAGATCGTCGCGACTCATCCCGGGTTTTCTCGCAATTCCAGCTGTTATAATGACCATATCAGCATCTTTTATATCTTCATAATTGGATGTACCGGTAACCTTTCCGTTAAACGGTTCCACTGGTCCCGCTTCCAGCATATCGAGCGCTTTTCCTTTTGTCGGATTCTGCTGTTCCGGAATATCAACTAAAACGACATCTCCCATTTCATTTTGTGCTAATAAAAAAGCAGTCGTCGTTCCGGTAAAACCAGCTCCAATAACAGCAAACTTTCTTCTTTTAAACATAGACATTTTCTTCCTCCTTCATTTTTGTACATATGAGTAAAATATTATGACTCCACTCACTTGTTCCATCTTTAATTACAATAGGGACAGCTACTGACTTCACGCGCTGTCCCTATTTCCTACTAATTCAAGCTTACTCCGTTTTCGGAAGGATTGCATCTAATTCATTGTGTGGACGCGGGATAACATGTACAGACACTAATTCACCAACACGGTTAGCAGCTTCACTTCCTGCATCCGTTGCAGCCTTAACTGCACCAACATCACCTGATACTAAAACAGTGACTAATCCAGCACCAATCTGTTCTTTTCCAATAATATTAACATTAGCAGCTTTTACCATCGCATCCGCTGCTTCAATTGCACCTACCAAACCTTTCGTTTCAACCATTCCTAATGCACCATCAACTCTAGCCATTTAAAATTCCTCCTTATTTATTAATTTTGATATTCCCTTAAGATTTGTCTTACTAACTCTTCAATTTTCTCAGGGTTAATTGGTTCATCACCAATTGATTCTTTTACCCGACTTTCCACATTACTAAAGTTCGCCTCAGATGAATGTTTTCCTTTTCCTGGGCGAGGTACTTCAACCTCTTTAATGCCGTGGGCCACCCGTTTAATATTAATTAAGTGGCGGGCAGTGATATTATCAGAACTGATATTACCACCATAACCTCCACATCCTAACGTTAGGGAAGGGGTTAAACCAGTCGTTGCTCCAACTGCTCCAATGGAGGATAGCGTATTAACCATAAAGCGGGAAACAGGCATTTCTTCTCCAAACGATTGAACAACTTGATCATCATTCGTATGAAGCGCAAAACTATGACCTCTTCCACCTAAGTTGAGCAATGCGAGGGATATTTCTTTTGCCTTTTCTTGGCTTTCTGCTGTATACAACGGGAAGATTGGACCTAGTATTTCAACGGAAAGGGGTGCCTCTTTTCCAACTACGGTTTCTTCAGCAATAAGTAATCTTGTATCCGCTGGCACACGGATGCCTGCCATATCAGCAATTTTTAGAGCAGATACACCTACAACAGCTGGATTCACCCGATTACCAAGCCAAACAATTTGCTCTAATTTTTCTTTTTCTCCAGCATTAAGGAAATAAGAACCGTTTCTCTTAAATTCTTCAATTGCCTTTTCTTTAATTGATTCATCGACGACAATGGCTTGTTCTGTTGCACAAATCGTTCCGTAATCAAACGTTTTACTGTCAACAATTTGTTTTACCGACTTTTCTACATTCGCTGTCCGTTCGATATAAACCGGGACGTTACCAGGACCTACACCATAAGCCGGTTTCCCTGAACTATAAGCTGCTTTCACCAAGCTACCTCCACCAGTGGATAAAATCAAATCTACATCCCGGTGATGCATTAACCCATCTGTTGCTTCCATCGTAGGCTCTGTTATCCAGCCGATTAAACCATCAGGAGCACCAGCTTTCATCGCAGCTTCATTACAAATTTTTAATGTCTCCACCGTACATTTTTTTGCACGAGGATGGGGACTTACAACGATAGCATTTCCCGTTTTAAGGGAAATTATTGTTTTAAACATAGCGGTTGAAGTTGGATTAGTCGTCGGAATAATGGCAGCTACCACACCGAAGGGATAGGCAATTTCCGTCACACGATTAACTGTGTCCTCCCTGATGACACCAACTGTTTTTTCATCTTTTATGGATTCATAAACATCTCTTGATCCGACTTCATTTTTCATTATTTTGTGTTCGACTACACCCATTCCAGTTTCAAAAACAGCCATCTCCGCGAGTTCTTTTGAATGGGTATAAGCAGCGTCAGCAACTGCTTTAACAATGGAATCTATTCGCTCTTTGGAAAAAGTCATAAATTCCTTTTGGGCATCTTTTGCTTTTTTTACTGCATTTCTCATTTCCTGAATTGATGTTAAATCTTTATCCATAAGTGTCTTACCCCTTTCCATTAAATCTTACAGTTGTCTGTGTTACTCTTTAACATATGGTGTTATTTGGATCATTTTTTGCGTATCTTCTGGCTGAGCAGTATCCACACTAGATTGCACAATTGGATCAGGCAAAGGACTTTCATGTTTCCATATTTTAACTGCCGAGTGGTTCAATGATGTCTTATTATCGTTTAGGTCTTTTACTACCTCGATCACTATTTTTGTTACCTTTTCTACAAAATCCCTGTCCATACCACCACCTCCAGCTTCTTAAATTTAATTTGTTAAAAATATGGATTATCCTTCACCATGAAAAATGATGTTCCGGGAATTGCTCTGTCTGGCGTAATCTTCCATAGCCTTCATTGTATTCAACTGGACTAAATCATAGATCAATTGAAGCCCTTCCCCTGTATAAGCGGAAGTGATAACGATCGGTCCCCGCACCATCGCTTTTTTCAATATCTGAATGGATCGCTCAATGTCAGCTTCAGCATGGTCAGCTTTCGACACGACGCCTATCGGTAATTTATTGATTCCAGAACTAAAACCCGGTGCAAATATGGTTTTGTCATTCGTAGCATCTTGTAAAAAGATAACATGGGTCATCTCCATCGATGTTGCCATGATGTTTCGATAATGTAATGGGTTCTCAATATACTCTCCCGGTGTATCGACAATCCAATCATCATAAATGAGCGATTGGGTTTTAACCTTTTTGTCTTTTCGTTCCCTTTTCAACAAAGCATCTGCTAATGTCGTTTTTCCAGCATCGATACCTCCAAGGATCATTACACGGTTATTCGTTCGCAAATTAATTCCCCCATTCCATCCAAATCATGATTTCGTTATTTTCGTTGGGGTGAATGACAAAATTTCTTTTAAAAACTGGTTGATCTCATTTAAAGCAGTTTCAACTTCAGATACGCTGCCAACAAGGACCAAACTGCCGGTAAATCGATCTAAAAAGCCAATTTCAACATTCGCGGCTTTTGTCGCACGGTCTCCGGCAATAATTACCGATTCACTTGGAGTCAGCGTCAGTATACCTAAGGCCCCTGCTTGCTGGATACCAAGTTTATCAAACATATCTTCATCAGGATTAGCAATTAAGTGACTCAGTGTAATCTGTTTTCCTGGAACAAATTCTTGTATAAACCGCTTTTTTTCTTCCTCCATGCTCTACACCTTACTTTCTGATTACTCTCTTATCTTTTCTTTTTCCATTACTTGAAATAGTATGATGTATGCAACTGGAGCCGGGTTATTTCGCTTCTTTTTTATCGCCTTTACCTAAAATCATGTTTGCAATGATGATAGCGATAATAACGGCGGCGATTCCACCAACAAGTTTTCCGACAACCATTGGAAATATCATTTCACGAGCAACACCAGCTGCGAATCCTAAATGATCACCAAGTACAAACGCTGCAGGTACAGAAAAGGCGACATTAATGATTTTTCCCCGATTATCCATATCTTTCATCAAGTTAAACATAGCAATGTTATTAGCTAGTGTCGCTACCAAACCAGCTGCAGATACATCGTTCATTCCTAACAGTTTTCCTACTTTCATTAAAGGTTTTTTGAAAACCCGGGTAATCACTTCAACCATTACGAAGGCTCCTGCTAAAACAATCGCGATGCTACCAACTATTTGAATCCCTTCTTCTAAAGGAGTAATCCCAGGAAGAATCGTTAATCCGGTAAGTACATCGACAATACCTATGGCTAGACCTAACGTTGCGACGACAACGACCCCATAGCCGAAGATTGTAAAAGCTTTAATGATTTTATCAGGTATTTTCCACAATCCAATAATAATCAAAGCGGCTAATAGGAAAATTGGAATAAGGTTTTTCATAATCATTACGATAGAATAGCCGGACACAAGCCCACCGACAATAGCTCCGATTGGAATCGCAATAAACCCAGCAAGCATTCCTGTTGCAAGATAGCTATGATCTTCTTTTTTTATAATACCTAGTGCTACTGGAATAGAGAATACAACCGTTGCCCCCATCATGGACGCCAATATAATGCCTGAAAACATGGCAACATCTTGATCAATCGCCATCTCTTGCGCAAGTTGTAATCCACCCATATCAATTGCAAGCAAGCTACCAGCAAACATCGCTGGGTCCGCGCCAAGTGCTGTATAGATTGGAACAACAATCGGGTTTAGTACTTTGGAAATAATGGGAGCTATAACAATAATCCCGACCATCGCAAGAGCCAAGGAACCCATAGCCATGATTCCTTCCTCAAATTTATCTCCTAACCCGAATTTATTATTAAATATTTTATCTAGAGCACCAATGATCATAAATATGACCATAATATAGATAACTATTTCATTTATTCCCACAGCTCGTCCTCCTCATTAAGGGAATAGTAAACATTATTCATCTGTTATATCAATCGAGTCAATAACACCGACAATGACTGAATCAATCGGAATTCTTTCTTTACCAAAAGCGGTTCGAGCACTACTACCTTTCGTAACAAGCACGTCATCTCCAACTCCAGCACTCGCCAAATCTGCAGCTACAAATGATGAATCCACCCCTTCAGAATACTTGGGTTTAACGACTAATAATTTTAGTCCATTCAACCTCTCATCTTTCCGGGTCGCCCATACGGAACCAATCACATGACCAATAATCATCATCCATTCTCCCTATGTCTTTGGATATTCAGATTATGTCTGCGAATATAGTCGGTAGCAAGTGGAGTTATAATGCTTGAAGCTGGAATCCGGATATTTTTAACATTTTGTAAAAATACTCTTTGCAGTTCATTTTCCGTAATTACTTTATTATTAATTTCGGTAAATTCCGCAGTCTCATGTTTCACTTCATTCGTTGGATTAAATGACCGTATCTGGCTCTTATTTTCGGGTGCCTGTACAGCTGGTGACTTTTTTATAATTTTTGCTAGTGTTCCTTTTTTAAAGCCACAAGCATTCGCCTCGTCAAAGTCAATATGCATATAAGTTCGATATTTTGGACTAACTCGAATCACTACTTCATCAAAAATGAGTGATCGATCACCAAATATTTTCACTTGAACGATTTCTTTATTTTCTACATGTAGTCTTTCCGCATCGTCAGGAGATACATGAATATGTCTTTTAGCAACAATTAATCCTTTATCTATCGTTAATTCACGGTCATTATTGATTAACTTGATACCTGGCGTCCCATCAATATCACCGCTTTCTCTTACAGGTGCCTTGATACCTAGAGATACGGCATCCGTTGATGATACTTCGACTTGTGTTGCCTTTCGTTCAGGACCTAGAATAACAACATTTTCCATCCTGCCTTTTGGACCTTCGATGGTTATTCTTTCTTTACATGCAAACTGACCTGGTTGGGACAGTTCTTTCGCCTTTGTAAGCTGATAGTCCTTTCCAAATAAAGCATCAATGGCTTCCCGGCTCAGGTGGATATGCCTACCCGATGCCTCAACTTCAACAAAAGCCTCTTCCGTCATCGCATTTTTAACTGCATTTTTTACCATGTCTACAATAATTTGATCCAAGTGTATCACCCCTCTTTCACTTTATTGTAATCACCAGTTTTATATTTAAACATCATGATCAAGCAAACAGAAGACAGTCGATTTAGGGCTAAAATGATATCGTCTCGTTCTGTGCTGCCATCTTCTTTTTTAAAAGCTTGATAAGCTGAAAGCTCCGTTTCCCTTACGAAGGTACGTATACTATTTAAAACAACTATTCCCTCACCCATACGATAATCGGGAGTAAAATATCCCTCTCCAAAATACTTTTCCGGCTGATGGGACATTTCCCTGATATCATGTTCATTCATATTAAGCAGGTGAATCTTTCCAAGTTCCTCTTCCATGACCTCAGAGCGGAGTATTTGACGTACAAAGCCAATCAGTTCTGATAAATCATCAATCAGTGCCGGATATTTAACGAGTTTCATTTGCCCTTCAATCATTTTTGCCTCCAAAGAGTCCAGCTTACCACGCAAAACAATACGTAGATGATCTTTAAACACAAGTAAATCTGAATGAAGAGAAGTCATATATTCGGGCTTTTCATCGATAAAACCACCATGCATTAATCGATATTTAAAAGAATCATGATTGTACAAATCAGATACACTGCTTTCATCATTCACCGATGTTTCCTCTTCGTTCGGTTCTTCAGACGAAAGTTCAACAAATTCGACAGTTACTTTTTTCTCCTGTAAAAAACTTTTCGCTGAGGGTGTTAATATAGTTCCTTTGGGAAGTTTCAGTACCGATTCTTGTAACTTATCTCTGTATTGTTGACTTCGTAATGAACTCTCCGTTAACACAGCCATCGCTTCACTTCCTTTTTATCACGCATTAACGGTCTGTAATACCCCCATATCTAAACAAGAGGGAAAACCAAAATGTTAAGGTGGGGGATATACAGTCCGTAAATACCTGATTCTGTTCAACTAACATTCAGTGGGGGGGGAAGGAATTCCCCACTGAATGAAGTTTCACTATATCACGGGCAGATCCAATGTCTGAAATAAGATAAGGATGAAGCCCATTCCTCATCTTATCTAAAACCTGACATATTCCCTCATCATCTGTTTAATTTCACTTTTCTGCCTGTGGTAGGATAGCACTCATCTCACCATGTGGACGTGGGATGACGTGAACGGAAATAAGTTCACCCACACGATCTGCTGCAGCTGCTCCTGCGTCGGTCGCCGCCTTAACTGCACCTACGTCACCAGTAACAAGAACGGTGACTAATCCTGCACCAATTGATTCTTTACCAATTAATGTAACGTTTGCCGCTTTAACCATAGCATCTGCCGCCTCAATTGAACCTACTAATCCTTTTGTCTCTACCATTCCTAATGCGTTTGTGTTTGCCATTTTAATTTCCTCCTTGAATTCGTTTATATTTTATATCCTGATTATTTTTATAAAAACTAATGCCTTCAATGTTTATCATTCGCCGTTAATAAATGATGGATAAGCTCAGCCTTTTTGGATGTTTTAATTTTTTCAGGTTGATCCTTCATGACATTTGTCTTTCGGGCCAGCGTACGAAGCTGATTCACAGTCATCTTTTCCAACTTTTCTTTCTCGTGGACAACAGGTTTTTCGGAGCTTTTGGGGCTCTTCACCTTAATAATTTCCGCTTCCTTTTTTTCAGGATCAACTGCCACCTGGGCGGGTTGGTCTTTTGACTGTTCCGACTGTTTTTCGTTAATTTCCTTGTCTTCAGTCGCTTGATCAGCGGATTCATTATCGGTTCTCTTAACTAACCGATTTGTCTCCGTATGCATTCTAGGTATGACGTGAGCTGAAATTAATGTACCAACGGATTCCACTACTTCACTGCCTGCATCAACAGCCGCCTTGACTGCCGCTACATCTCCAGAAAGTTGCACCGTAACATAACCGCCTTTAATGACTTCTGCATCGAGAAGTGATACATTCGCCGCTTTCAATGCAGTGTCAGCTGCAACAATGGCACCTACGAACCCTTTCGTTTCAATTAATCCTAATGCATCCATATGATTCACCTAATATCCTAAGGGATCGTTGGCAACTTGTTGCACAGCATCCGCAAAAGCGTCACAGGCGGCCTGACAAGCTGATTGACTTCCTGTCAGCAACGCTCCCCCAAAGTTGGTTTCGGAAGGTGGGCCATAGAAGGTGGCTACTCTTACATCTGCTGCCTTGAGTGCTAAATCCAGCGCATATACTGCCTCTAACGGCGGTGCAATAAGATATGCAAGGGCCTCCCCAGTACGAATATTCGCTTCATTCGATAGAAATGTCCCGCTCCGTGAGACGAGATGAGCAAAATAAGTGATAGAGTCATCATCATTTGCACTCATAAAGAAAGCATCATTTTCAATATAACGTATCGCTGCATCCAACCCGCTTTTTACTTCCTCTGGATTATTACCTGCTAAAACACCGATAACTTCTCCGGTGAGTTTCGATGTTGCGTTGTCTGCGCCAGCATACATAGACTCTGCATAAACAACGTCAACTGCAGCTTTTTTAGTCGCTTCATCTAAGGCGGTATATACAACATCATCAATATCACCAGTGATAATCCCTAAACTTCTTTGGTTTGACTGAAGCTTAAATTCCTTAGCCAGATCTTGACTGACATTTGAAATTAACTTTACGCCCAACACTTGAGCATAGATCGGACTATGTTTCATTCCAATTCCTCCGTTTCCCATTGGTTTATTAAACATACTCACTTCACACTTTATTTAAATCAAGACCGGAAGCTTTATGATCGATCATCCTTTTGATTAAATCAGCAATATGTGCTCCAGCTTCAACTGGTGGAGTTCCCCCCTGATGGATGTTTGAAATCACCGTCCGTTTAGCTTCAGGCATATTCACAGTCGGCTTATAAGCGATATAAGCGCTCATTGATTCAGCTGTAACAAGACCAGGTCTTTCTCCTACAAGCAGACATACAACTTCTGCGTCCGTTAATTCACCAATCACATCCATAGCTGGAACTCGGCAATGTTTCACAAATAAATCATTCCCTACTTCAACACCATGCATGTTCAAGCCTTGTTTAATCGCTGGCAGTATATCTTCCAGATTAGCTTCAACGGCTGCAGAGCTTAGACCGTCACCAACAACGATCTGCACTTCGGGATGGCCGCAATGTTGTTTGATTTTTTCTTTTTCTTCATCAGAAAATTGTCTACCCAAATCTGGTCGAGTTACATATTCATCTTTATCTACAACAACTGTTTGCGTTGGAAAAAGTTGATTCTTATCAACAAATTCCTCATCGACATAGGAAAACACTGCATCTTGCGCGGCAGCATGGTCTGCTTTAAATCTTAATGAAGTCGTTGTTAAATAACGAGCGCCAGTATGCCATACTCCTAATCTTGCTGGCGATTTAGCTTTCAACTCGTAATATCCTTCTTCATTATTAGGCTCTGGAACGAGCAATTCCTTTTTAATTTCCACTTCGGAAATATCCGGCAAAACTGCGTCGGCGTTATTTCCAGAATTTGACGAATGGGTACTTTTTTCTGCATTCTGTTGGCCGTTCTCATTCGAACTATTTCCTTCAACCATCTCATTTAAAATAGTTTTAATGAGTGATTTCAGCTCTTGATCATTAACCATTTGTTTTCCTCCTTATGCTAAAAATAGCGAAGCATCGCCGGCTTTTTTCGTAAGCCTACCCGCGTCATCACGTATTCCCATTTGAATCAGCCATTCATTATACTCTTTTATCGGATTTAAATTTAGTAACTCACGTAAAGTTTGTATATCATGATAACCAAGTGATTGGTAATTCAACATCACGTCATCACCGTGTGGAACTGTAATTAAGAAATTAACCCCGGCTTGCGCTAGAAGTGTTGAAAGTATTTCCATATCATCCTGATCGGCTTTCATATGGTTCGTATAACAGACGTCAACACCCATCGATATACCTGAGAGTTTACCCATAAAGTGATCTTCCAGCCCTGCACGAATGACTTGTTTCGAATCATATAAATACTCAGGTCCGATAAATCCTACAACCGTATTAACAAGAAACGGATTATACCTTTTTGCAAATCCATAACAACGTGCTTCTAGAGTAAGCTGGTCAACTCCATGGTGCGCATTGGAAGATAATTCTGCACCTTGTCCTGTTTCAAAGTACATTACATTCGGTCCTGCCGATGTTCCCTCACGTAATACAAGATCTTGAGCTTCACTAATAAGGTCAGCCGTAATTCCGAAAGCTATATTTCCTTTTTCCGAACCTGCAATAGATTGGAAAATTAAATCTGCGGGGGCACCGCGACGGATAGCTTCCATTTGTGTTGTTACGTGCGCTAGTACGCTTATTTGGGTTGGAATATTATATTTATTTTTCACTTCGTCAAGCTTATGGAACATCCGTACAACGCTTTCTACTGTATCGTCAACCGGGTTTAAACCTAATACAGCGTCACCGGAACCATAGGAAAGCCCCTCTAATAAGGAAGCGACAATACCATCTTCATCGTCAGTTGGATGGTTTGGCTGTAATCGAGATGATAGTGTTCCAGGAAGACCGATGGTAGTATTACAATGAGCGGTGACATTTATTTTCTTTGCACCTTTAATCAAATCAAGATTAGACATAAGTTTTGCAACCGCAGCAACCATTTCAGACGTTAGGCCACGGGATAGCCGCTTAATGTCGTTCCCTGTTGTCTCAGTAGCTAAAATCTTTTCCCTCAACTCTTGTACCGTCCAATTTTTAATGGAGTCGTAGATTTTTTCATTTACATCATCTTGAATAATACGTGTCACTTCGTCATCTTCATATGGAACGGCAGGATGATTTCTGAGATCCTCCAACGTTAAGTTGGCTAGAACAACCTTAGCAGCCACTCGTTCTTCAGCTGATTCCGCTGCTATGCCAGCCATAACATCTCCAGATTTTTCTTCATTTGCTTTTGCCATAACATCATTGATTGTTTTAAATTGGTAAGTTCGTCCAAATAATACTGTTTTTAAAATCATAGTGATCCTCCCTCCAAATTTCAGGAAATTTTTTTATTTCATCGTTAATTAAAAACAAGCGTTTTGATTACGACTGGCAGCACATTTCCATCAGCGATAGGATGACCAATATCGATATAATCCCCATCACTTACCGATACGCTATCAATACAAATGAGCGATTGGTCCTTGCCAAGTATTGATAATAATGTTTGTCCAAGTGCTTTGGCTATATCATTTTCAACAATGACGATTAAAGGTAATCCCAGTTGGGTGTATGGTTTCATCCCTTCCGTAATGCCTTCTGCAGCCTTGACGATTTTAGGGAAACTAACGATACCATCTCCAGAAAATGAAAGGGCTACTTCTTGATTATTTTTCCGCACTTCGAACCATTCCAGCTTTTCCTGAATCGATGCTGCATACTCATCCGGATTATGTAGCAATTCGTCTTGCAGCTTAAGGACTGGTACATTTTTAACAGGAAAAACATCGCCTGAATACGTAATCGTACTTCCGCTTATTTCTGTTGTATGTGAACCAGCACCAACTACAGTGGCACGAATGAGCTCAGATGGTTCGACAAGGTTGAATGATTTTACTAGTTCTGACTCAGCAATCGCTGCACCAAGCATTTGTCCAATATCACCATATTTAAATACATCGCCATCCGTTTGGTTATAGATTGCTTCGGCAACACCTCCCGTAAATGAAATATGGGTTAACTGGTCGATCGCTTTAATGTTTTTATTCGTAATTATTTTTTCAAGTTGATTGGATGGAGGCTTAATCCCTACACTTTCTTCCAATAGCTGCACCATTTTGTCAACGATGGGTTGTAATAGTTCCTTTGTTGCCATTTGCCCAACTTTAATGTCCAGGCCACTTGTGTTAATTAAATCTTGGATTTTTTTAGAGATATATTCGATTTTTTTTGTACGTTGATTAATTTTTATTAATCGGCCACCAATATCCAAACAACCTGTATCAATGACTTCACCTCGATGCATTACTGCCAGATTACTTGTTCCGCCACCGATATCCAGGTTGACTATTTTAATGGAGTGTTCTTTTGAATACGTGTGTATTCCGGCACCTTTAGCAGCGATAATACTTTCTAAATCAGGTCCGGCTGTAGCAACAACAAAATCTCCAGCAAATCCACTTAAAGCTCGGAGAACCTCTTCGGCATTATCTTTTCTTGCCGTTTCACCAGTAATAATCACTGCACCTGTATTAATACTTTCTTTATTAACTGCAGCTTTTTGATATTCTGTTTCAACAAACTTTTGAATAGCATCTTGATCAACTTTTTCACTTTCAATAAGTGGTGTATTGATAATTTCACTTTTATAAATTACTTTTTTATCAACAATCATGATTCTCGGAACATTAAAAGCCGATGCAACATTTTCAATGGTTAAATTGGAAAATATTAATTGTGTTGTCGATGTTCCTATATCAATTCCTACACTTAATATTTTTTCCACCAAATTTTCACCTCCACTTCCTTCATAATTGACTTATAGAAAGCAAAAAAGCTTAAAGTACAAAAAGGACTACAAAAATCGCAGTCTACTTTATACCTTAAGCTTCTTTGCTTTCGGATAAGCTCATACACCATTGTATTAGCTCGATTTGAATCGGAATGTTATCTCCATTCCTTTATTTCTCTTATTAAATTTTATCGTTCCCATTAATTTATCTTTTACATAATTTTTAACAATCATCAATCCCAAGCAATTATTGTTAATTTTATCGATTTTGAAGCCTATTCCATTATCAATAACGGAGACAACGATGTCATCACGATCTTCTTTCAATGATACATGAATCAGGCCCTTTTTATGATTGGGAAACGCATGATCATAACAATTTTGCACAAGTTCATTGACTATGAGAGATACTGAGGTTGCGACATCACTTAACACAACAGGAGAACTTTCCGCATCAATGGATAATTCGATGTGATCCAGTACGGAATAACTTCGACGTAAATTATTGATGATAAATTTCAAAACAAGACTTAAATCGACCTCATCTCCAAGATGCCTTGCTAGAATATCATGTGTTGCTGCGATGGACATAACCTGATTAATGTTATTCGTCAGCACACGTTTGACCTCTTTATTATGGGTCCTTCTCTTTTCCATTCTCAAGAGCGAAGCCATCGTTTGCAAATTGTTTTTAATTCGGTGATGGGTTTCACGTACAGCCTCTGTTTTTGAAATGATTTCTGCTTCTTTGTCCTTCAGTTGTGTAATATCCCTAAGTATGATTGCGAAATCAAGTTTATCATCGTCTAGTAATATTCGTTTCAACCGATAATATTTGCCATCAAGTTGAATTTCTTTTAAAATTTTTTTCTCTTCTCTTAAGATCAAATCACGATAGGGGAGTTGTTTTCCAAATAAATCATTATAATAAAGATCTTCTGATTTATTATTTGAAAAAGCGTCCGCTATACTATTTTGAAAGATCAGCTTACCAGATGAATCGAAAAAATAGATTGCGTCTTCGATATAATTATTCACTCGTGCTGTCATTGTCATATAGTCTTTTAAATCTTCTTGTTTTGGATGCTCGTCCTCGTTAAATGATTTTTCTAATATATAGGTACCAAGCACACGGTCACCATGATTAATCGCATAAATACTTTGGCGAACTAGTTCATTTCCTTGAGTAAATGCTTTATACCCTTTGAGACTCCCGCCATGCCTGGAGACTCTCCATACACCAGGCTCATTCATTTTCAGAGCGAGTTGACCGACAGGTGACTTTTTATATAACGATTGATTCGAAACAGGTAAAACGTGATATACGACAAGAGACGCCATGCTCCCTTTAAAAGGAACATCAATAAAAATGTCACAATCAAACAACTCAGCTAGCTCATCTAATGCATGGGCCTTATTGTAAATAATATCTATCTCTTCTTCATTGAGATCTGTATACATCTTGCACAGATCAATCATTTTTGATTTATCACTCATAGACAATCACGATGGTCCTAGCAATTTCACCAATTGTGGTCCGCCCATCCATACTCATTTTACGTAATAGCTTATACGCATCTTGCTCGTCAAGATTTTTCTCTTTCATTAAGAGACCCTTGGCCTTATCGATAAATTTACGATCTTCAAGTTTTTTAGAAACTTCTTCCACTTGTTGATTCAGAGACTGAATGTCCTTCGCTCTGGATATACACATTTCGACTGTTGGAATAAATGATTTCTCATCAAGCGGTTTCACCAAATAACCAAGGGCACCAACTTCTTTTGCTTGTTCGACAAATTCCTTGTCATAAAAAGCAGTTAGTAATAATATCCCGCCGGCAATATGATCATGCATTATTTTTTTGCTAGCTTTTAATCCATCAAGCATCGGCATTTTTATATCCATGATCACCAAGTCTGGTTTATGTGTCTTGCATTCATTAATTGCTTCGAATCCGTTTGATGCCTGGCCTACTACATCGTAGCCGGCCTCTTCCAATAATTCTTTTATATCCATTTTTGTAACAGGCTCATCATCGACTATCACAATTTTTTTAGCCATAACTTAGATTCTCCTTAGAATTTCTTTTCTATTTATCGTCCATTTCTAAAACGATAAATTTCTAAGACGTCTCTATTTACACAGAAATTCTCTTTTCTTTAAGAGCGTATTCAAAAAAGAGGATGAAAAAGACCGAGGTCGGCTAAGCGCGCAACGTCCTGTACGTCGAATTTCGAGGCGGCGAAAGCTCCCCGCACTAGAATGTACGTTAGTAGGTACATAAGGAGAGCAAAGACGAGCCAACGAGCTTCCATCGGATGTGGTGAGTTCTACGTTGTCCACAAGACGTGGACCGTTTTAGTAGAACCACCTTAATCACGAATTGTCCTTTTCACCAAACTTTTTGAACAACCTCTGAAAAAAGACATAAAGGAGCCTTGAAAAAGTCATAACCCTTTCAAAGCTCCTTTGCTTTAATAAACGCATTTTTTATCAATTTATGCACGTCTTTGTGCTTACTAATGATTATATAAGTAAAAGCGTTTACTTGCAAGCGAAACGTTACGTAATTAACGCCACGGTTTTGAATGACTTTGTCACGCATTAACCTGTAATACCCCCATCTCTATACAGGAGGGGAGCCCAGCGTGTGAAGGTGGGAGGATATACAGTCCGTAAATCCCTGATTCTGTAACATTCAGTGGAGGAGGTAAGGAAACCCCAACTGAATGAAGTTTCACTTTATCCAAAAGTTCAGGTACAACGACTGAACTTATCGTAAATTAGCTAAAATAGCAACTATATCTTCATTTTTTGGTTGAATTGGGTTCGTATTAGTACAACTATCTTGCAAAGCTGATTGCGCAATGTCCACTTTAACAGCTTCAGTGTATTCAATATCGTACCCTTTAAAATCAGCAGGCATACCTAGACCAGATCTTAGCTTTTCAATAGATTTGATAAGACTTCTTGTTCCAATAGCACTGTTTGTAGCAGGTAATCTAAGCATTTGAGCTAGGTAGGCATACTTATCTGCTGCAGGGTTTAAATCGGTGTTTAAATATCCTTCCAGACCAGCATTATATAGGATAACCTCCGGCAGCAAAATTGCGTTTAACCGTCCGTGCGGGATATGGAATTTCGCCCCGCACGCATGTGCAATACTATGATTGATCCCTAAGCCTGCCGCATTAAAGGCAATTCCAGCCATCGTGGAGGCTTGATGCATTTTCTCCCGAGCAATGGCATTATTTCCATCATGATAGGCCTCTGGCAAATAATCGAAAATAAGACGGATCGCCTTTTCGGCAAGGGCATCCGAAAATTCATTTGCGTTGGTCGCGACATACGCCTCGATAGCATGTGTTAATGCATCCATTCCCGTGTCTGCCGTGATAGTTTTAGGAACAGACTGAACTAGCTCGGTATCTAAAATGGCTTCTTCCGGCAATAAAGAATCTGCAACAAGTGGATATTTTACACCTTTACTGCTGTCCGTAATAATTGAAAAGGAAGTGACCTCTGACCCTGTGCCACTCGTTGTCGGAACTGCTATTAAAGGTAATTTTTCATAATTGTATATCTTACTTGCAAACTCTTTCATCGCTTTTGCCGCATCAATCGCGGAGCCCCCGCCTATCGTAACAACTAAATCTGGTTTAAAGGCAGCAATTTCTTGTACACCTGCAACAACATTTTCAACCGGAGGATCGGGAACAATATCACTAAAGACTTTCCATTCATTTTGCCCGACCTTTAAACGACTCTTAATTTCCTCAATTATATTTGATTCAATGATGAATGGATCAGCAACAATAAATACACGCTTATCGTTAAAACTTTTCAACCGGTCAAGTGCATTTTTTCCAGAATAAATCACTGTATGCAGTTGAATTTTCTCCATTTTCATTCCACACCTTTCATTGTTATTGTGATGAGGTTGTGTACATTAGGTGACAATACTATAAATTTCAAAAAAGACGCAAAGAAGCTCTATAGAAGAAATTTCTTCTATAGAGCTTCTTTGCCTTTTAAACCTACACGTCGTTGTGTAAATTTATTGTACTACTTCATTTGTAATTGTGTCAATCGTTATTATAACACTTCCTTAACCAAGCTTTCATTTCAGTTGATTGAATATTTTCATATACAATCGAACCTTCAACAAATACAAATGGTTCGAAACATTTCGATTGATTCACGAGATGAATGAACTGCCAAATTGAGCAGTCATACGATGAATAGAGCGCCCTCATCGCCGCTCTATTAACCATCCAAAGTTACACCATTGTAACTTTAATACAATGCACAAATAAGAGAGTTGGTGTTATAATAGCAGCAAGTCAACTTTATAGTTTCTAAACACAAAAAAACTCTTATCTTCTGTGGGAATAAGAGTTCACAGACTACACCCAATACTAACTCTATTGGATGTTATGTCATGCATCTCCTTTTCCTGGAAGGTTCATGTGCATTTTATTTTGGCAAGTCTCCTGACTTATGGCTGAACCTCACTCTGCCTTCCCAGTAAATCCAGTGGCTTCATAGAGTAAAGATACCATTTACAGTGGCCGGACCGTTCAGGATTTTCACCTGATTCCTTTTTAATCATATATATAATATATATGAACCAAAATAATACGTATTAATTTATATATTAACTATACAACATGTATGTGAAAATGACAAATATTTATTTCTAAAAGTTGTAATTTAATATTTGAAAACCGTGTGAAGTCTGTTGCACTATCACGGACTTCACACGGTCATTTTCTAATCACAGTAAGTTGACTTCGCTTAGCTCAATGCGAGCAGTTTTTCTATTCTTCTGTTACCTTAAAGAATGTGCGAATTGCTGGAATCCCTGTTCCAGGATGGTCATCACGATACGTCAATTGCGGCTTCCGATAAATATCTGGGATTTGCACTTTTCCTTGGTAAATAGAAGGATAAATATCAAGTACATGATAACCTGGATCTCCAGATGCCACAAGAGGAAGTGTGATTGTACCTTGGCTATTAAATCCACAAATATATCCGATATAAGCATTATCATAAGTTACGCCTAATGCGTTATCAAACTCCGTCCAGCCGGCACCTTTAATGGTAACAGTAATTTCAGTTCCTGGTGGTCCCTCGGAAGGTGTGATTGATTCTACAGATGGCAGGATTCGCAGATACGTTTGACCATGAATTTCCTCCTCGACTTTTACGTCAATTAAATGAGGAATCCCACCAAGGTCATCCGGAATCTCGAATGGAAATGTAAATTCGCCATTTTCATCTGTCATCACGGTACCTAACTCTGATACTTCGGAACTGAAGCCTTCTGCTGTTACCCGGTTACCTACCATTGTATGCCAGTCCAACGTAACTTCAACATTTTCCGGTAATCCACTACCAGTCATTTCAACCGGTTCGCCAACTACTCCCATCTCTTTATCTATGGAAATTTGAACACCCTCTTTATTTTCAGCATCGGGCATTTCTATTCCACCAGGTGCTGGTTCTGGTGGCTCTTCAACGTATACTAGTTCTGTTTCTGGCTCATCATCTGTCACTTCAAAAGTAAAATTCTGTGTATGAATGTAATTAATCGCGGATGAATCCCGACTTATATAAGGAGCACCAGAAGCTCCACTCTCAATTGTGATCATATGGTCACCAATGCCCCCTGCTGCACGTACAACACCTCTTGCCTTGCCGTTTGTGGAGACACCGGTAAACATTCCTGTATAGGCATTATCATAATTGAGATGCCAAACACTACCATACATTTGCCAGCTTAAGCCTTCTCCAATAATTTCAATTTCTGTTCCAATTGGGCCAGATTCAGGAGAAATACTAAATATAGTTTCAACGAAAAAGTTTGCTTTAGCAACTTTCTTGTCATTTTGATAAATAATAATATCATGGTCATCACCAAAACCTTCTGGAATTGTAATGACACCGCTCCAGTTTCCATCTTCATCCGCTATACCGTCAGCTAGTTCCCTCTCCACTTCTTCATAGAGCGCCCCATTGAAAGAGTAATTATTATCTATGTCAAAGCTTCCTTCCATATCAACATACATGACTTTTAAGGGCTCTTTTGGCTCAAGTTCCTGCGCTGACAGATGAACCTCATCACCAATTCTACCTTCAGATTTATCCAGCGTTAACTTTCCGGTAAGTATTTCTTTTTCCTCAGGTTCGTCACTTTCTTCAGCTGATTCACTATCTGCCTTTTCACCATTTGTCGCTTCATCTGATTGATTATCTGTATTTTCTTGTGAGTCGTCTGATGCGCAACCGGTCAATATTAGGAGAACGAATAATAGCAATACAAATAATAGATTTTTAGTTTTTGACATATACTATTCTTCCGTTGTTCCTTCAATGATCGTCATTTTGGAAGGCTCCACATCAAAAGGTTCATACGCATATTCTTCTCCATCAACCGTTGCAATTATTTCATATTCAAGTGTACCAGTATTATAGTCTTCAGGAATTGTCCATCCAACTGTATAAAGCTGTGTGTCTTCCCCGTGATTTCCTAGTTCCATTTCAAATTCTTGTCCATCTTCTAGTACTACCTTAACATCCGCATCCTCAATTAACTCATCAGTAGTGGCGTCATTTACCGCTGCTCTAAATACCATGCGCCATCCTTGTTCAAAACGACTATTCACTACACAGACAGCATCTTCTACTAAATGTGAATTAATTGTATCTGCTTGGATTGCAACAACCCTATCCTCAGTTGAAGCTTCTTGTGTTACATCTGCCTCCTTGGTATCCGATTCACCGTTTTCCGAATCAGAATTATTGCTACATGCCCCCAACAATACGCTTGTAATAAGTAGAACAAGCATAAATAATAAAAACTTTTTGTTTAACTTCATTTGAAGTCCCCCTTTGATGTTTATTTCATGAAAAGACTTTCTACTTAATACCTATCGCCTAATAACAAGTATAAATAAAAGCGTTTTCTAAACTTATTTCACTACTATCCTATATATCTTTCAAGAATATTATAGTGAAAAATTCAATTCTACCTGCAACAAAAGACCCCCACGCTAAACAGTCAGTCTAAATACAATTAACCATTTAGTATAGGGGTTTATTAATTTTGTGTTATAGAGAAAATCACTTAGGAATTAAGATAAGCTTACAACTTGAATTCATTCACAAGCATATTCAATTCTTCTGCCAACTTCGCCAGTTCATCAGAGCTTGCGGCAACTTCAACCATCGCAGAGCTCGTTTGTTCAATCGATGCTGAGGTTTCCTCTACCCCTGCTGCAGATTCTTCTGATATGGCTGCAATTTCTTGAATTGCTCGGTTCATCTGCTCATTACTTTCCGTTATCTCGCGCAGATTGAGAGAGACTTCTTTAATACTACCTGCGACACCGGTTACGGATGTTGTAATCCTTCTAAAAGTCTCTCCTGTTTTTGTAATCTGCTCGGTACCTCGGATGACATCTGCATATCCAGCCTTAAGTGACGCAACAACCATGCTGGACTCACTTTGGATCCGCTCGGCAATATCTGTTATATTCGTTACGGATTGGGAAGATTGTTCGGCAAGCTTTCTTACCTCATCTGCCACAACCGCAAATCCTTGACCATGCTCGCCTGCCCTCGCCGCCTCAATCGCCGCGTTTAATGCAAGTAAGTTTGTCTGTTCCGCGATATTATGAATGACTACTACTAATTCTGATATTTGCTGAGCATGGGTATCCAACCCTTCCACTTTCGATACAGCTTCATGAACTACTCGGTCTATTTCCGACATTTGCTCCATCGAAGCCTCCATCAACCCGGAACCTTCATTCGTCAAATGGAGTACTTCAGATGCCGTTTGTTGAATCTCTTCACCTTCTTCAGCTGTCTTTTGCAATTTCGTCGTGAATATCCCCATATTATTCGAAAGGTCCGATGCATTATTCGCTTGAGATTCAGAACCAGCTGCGATTTCTTCCATCGTAGCTGCCACCTGCTCCGAGCTTTCCGTTACTTCATTGGACGATTGGGTTAGCTCTTCACTCTGACTTGTGACCGTTTCGGACACGGTGTTAATCCGTTGCAACAGATCGCGCATATTTTTATTCATCATATTCGTCGATACAGTCAATTGTCCTGTTTCATCCTCCGCTTTTACTTCAAGCGGTTCTTGACTTAAATCACCAGCCGCTATTTTGTCCATTCGTTCCATGACTATTTTAATTGGACTTGAAATCATGCGGGCGAAAAGAATAGCAATTCCAATACTTAAGATTATTGCCAGAACCGAGATAACAAGTGATATTACTAATGTCCATAATCCCTCTGTAATCGCATTATCTGCTCCGTTAAGAATCATTGCCTCTCGACCCTCTGCCAATTGCTGGTAACTGTCCAGCAACCCTTCACCTATCGGGACAACATTCTCTTCGAATAACTGCAGCGCCTCCTCTACGTTTCCTTCGTCGTACATAGCAAATACATCATTTATGACTATTTCACGCCATTCGACTGTATCGTTAATAAGTTGCTCCATTTCTTCAGAATAATTTTTTTCAAGAATATCATCCTCAAATTCACGAGCTTCGTCTGTAAGAAGATCAAACTTTTCCTTAAATTCATTATCTCCCGTTAGTAAATAGCCACGGACACTGCCCACACGATTGGCAAAATTCGTAGTCAACCCCTCATCCGCTATCAGCATTGGCAGATCTTCATCTGCAATGTTCCTTAATACATTATTGCTTTGCGTAGTGGAGATAAAGCCCATGATTGAAATTCCAATAACAAAGGCGATTATAATAAAAAATCCTGCTAAAGTTCTTGCACGTATACTTTTAAATTTCACTTTTAATATTCGCTTCCCTTCCATGTTAAGCATTGAACATTTAATAAGATGGGTATCTCGTTCACATTGCTATAATTGACGACTGTTTCTAATGTTAATCTTCATTCTGGGTTCAGTTGCCATGTTGTAAGATGTTATCATCAGCGCCTGTCAGTTCGGTACTTTTTTCGCTGCTTTTAACTCTTGGAATACTTTCTCATCTTCAGGCAGGGGAGCCCAAGATTTGTAAAAAGCAGTTAATATATTGTCCACTTCAATCATTTCTTCCCCAATTTATTTTGCCGATATGACGCCATCCTTGACCTCTTGCACATGTTGCTCTGCAGCAACTTCTTCAAGCCCCTCTTCAATTTCGTTTACAAGGGCTTGCTTTCTTTCCACATCATCTTTCAACTCATTTACGGAACTGTTAGTGATAAATAACTAAATAAATAGACCTACCAGCAGTCCGCCAATGAGCAAACCAAATGTTTTCTTTATATGTATTCCACCTCACTCCAATTCAAACAAAAAATCCATATCCTACGAAAGAACTAGATTTTTATAGTATATTATGGAGTGTGTTATTTGTAAAGTTACTTATTTATTTTCTTGCATTTATCACGTATTAACGGTCTTTAACCCTCCCTCCTCTAAACATGAGGAGAAGCCTATATATGAAGGATGGGGGCAAAAAGTCCGTAAATACCTGATTCTGTTCAACTAACATTCGGTGCCGATTTGTTAATGTTAGTAGTTACTATTTGTTGGGGTGCATCTTACTTATTTATGAAAATGGGACTTGATTCAATAGAAGAGTTTAATTTAATTGCCCTTCGTTTTGGATTAGCATTTCTATGTGCTGCAGCTTTTTTCCTCATATGATAAGGAAAATAGACATGAACACTATGAATTATGCCATCATACTTGGCTTTAAATTATTTTTAGTGTTTACATTAATCACTTTTGGCTTAGATACTACTACCACATCAAAAATACACAACACCTGCTAGAACTGAATTGATTTTCTCTTTAAAACCCGTCTTTGCTGCACTATTTGGTTATATATTTATCAATGAGGTAATGGGTTCCACTGATTATATCGGGGCTTTATTAGTAATTGCAGGTGTCATTATTTCATCAACGAATAAAAAGGGAGAAAATAAGCGATTACTCAGCAAGAATGTATCATAGACAGAGACTTTAATATTAAACAAACCTGACTGTTATAGGAATCACATATTAACCTATCAAATATGTGATTTTCTATATTATTAAACTAACCTGCCCCTTTAGCTCCATTACTTCACACTTTAATACTAACATAATATTCCAAAAATATTAGTTAGTATTTACATAAGAAAAAGACGACCAATTGATGATCGTCTTATTTTATTATCGCACCCGTTACTTTAAGTGCAACAATTCACAATTAAGGAACACGGTAGCCAACTCTCTACACAAAAAAGACTAGCCTCGTTTTTGAGGATAGTCTACTCATTTGTTTCCATTATTTTTGTGAATAATTCCTCCAACAAACTGGTATCCCCGTTAACTATTCCATCCATATATAAATGATATATGTCATCATCTAAATTTAAATTTACTTCTAGTATATATCCTTTTGCTAAAGCAAGTACTCTAATGACTTCCCTTTGTGTTCTGCCGTTTCCTTCTCTAAACGGATGCATATAATTTAAATTATCCAATATTTCTGCTAAAGATTTTATGATTGAGGACTTATCATTTGCTTGTTGATGATAATCTGTTATCAGTTTATTCATATATTCTGTACCGGTATCAAAGGCTTGCATCGCCATAAACGGATTCCCATCTTTTGATATATTAACTTGTCGAAATTCTCCAGCCCAATGATAAATTTCTTCAAAGAGGAATTGATGGATCTTCTGGATATCTCCCAACGAATAAACATGAATTGGATTTTCGAATAGATCAAGTAATTTGTTCGTAACAATACGATACTCCTTGGCCTGTAATTCTTGTGCAGATTTTATGTTAAATTTATTTCGCAGAACCCCGCTGTCTGGATATACATACAAATCATCCGGGTCTTCATATTTATATGATGCGTATCTTTTCCTAGTCATCGGATTTTTCCTTTTGTTTTAAAATAAGATAATCCTTCACTTGCTCAACATCTTGTTTCGTGGGCTGCCAGCCTTCAATCATATTCGAACTAATTGCGTATAATGCACCTCTAAATTCTTCCTGATTGTTAAACTTAACACCCATAATGGTTAATTGAGGTTTATTGACATCCAACTTCAATCCTTACACCTCCAATTGCTCATATACTTATTATACCATGGTTAAACCTGCGTAGAAACATATTCCTTCTACAAAGATTGCACCCAATTGTAAAACTTTATTTTGTTGCCCAAAAGACCAGAACGATAAAAAACAGTATTATAAATACAGCAACAATCAGACTTCCAATAGTACCAAAGTGGATAATGGGACTTGCAATAACTTTATTTAGATAAATTAAATCGAAAGATAAAGCCGATAACAATAATACCATTCCAGCTAGTACAACCGCCTGTTTCCTTGCGGATTGATTTGTTATATATCTAAAACCTGCAAAGGCAAAAAGAATAAAAACGATTCCAAATATAATATGCCCAACAATTTCAAGAACAGAACAAGAAAGATTTAAGTCCATTAAGTCTGGGAAAAGCCTAAATGAAAATGAACCAAATATAATTATACAGATGTATTTGAACCAGTTTTTATTATCAGTGTCCATTTCTCTAGAGAGCATCTTCATATATTCTTTTGGGGAATTTCCAACAACCTTTTCTATGGGTTTCCCGTTACGTTCTGCCTCTAAAATAATGCCTGGCAATAGTTGAATATTTTCTTGCTGTTTTCATTTCTTGTTTCAACCTATCCCAAAATCTTTCCAGTATTTCGGGTCTCGAAGGTATTACCTTGCCATTATGATCATCTTTTCTGTGATAGTAACGGTTAAATTTATCAAATAAGTTGGGAACTTGAACGCTATATTTTTCCCATATCTCATGCCCATGTCTGGTTTTTAGATATTCTAGGAAGCTTGGAATGGAGCAGATTACGAAATGTAATGGAATTGATTTCTGGAGAGACTTAAAATCAGACAGTTATTCGGACAGTTCAAAAGAAGGCACTCCTTATATTACAGGTGCTAGCAATTTTAAAGAAGGCACCGTGAACACGGTAAGAACAACGCAAAAACCAAGTGTTTTTTCAAGGAATGGAGATATTTTAATATCAGTAAAAGGAACAATAGGCGAATTGGCAATTAATCCGTATGATGTATCACACATCGTTAGACAAGTAATGGTCATCTAGTTATCTTAGCCGAACCATGTTATACTTATATAGCGATGAGCTGATTCGTGTAAGTCGAGGAACAGGTTAAACATGTGATGTGAACACATAGTTCTCTCGCCACGAATAATCGTTAGCGCCTATATTTATAAGCGCTTTTTATTTTACGTTGATAAGATAACCTCACCTATTGGAAAAATCAATTTGATGGAATAAGGCTTCTCAAAAGTCTGACGAACCTTTGAGAAGCCCTAATTTCTTTTTTTCTACAGCAGCATCGTTTGATTGTTCTTCAACTCGTGCGTTGTTTATTTGGAACTTCACTTTTCCCCCACTTGGAAGCAAGCATGGTACCGTTGAGACTCCCACGACTAAAGTCGCAAGCCCTAAACCTTACAGTTTTCCGGGTGGGATTCTTGAATGACTAAACGTTCGCAGTCCATTTCTGTTTTGAACAGCCTTCAAGATGAGGGTATCTCATTACCCCTCCTAAGACAGTGCATATAGCATCTTAAGCTGATTGACTATTACCATCAATCACAGGTGCGTATCGAATATTCATAGCACCAACTAAATCACGATGTTTTTCGAATCCACATTTACACTTATATTTGCGGTCTTGTGCCTTATTTTTTTCAGAGCATTTAGGACATGTTTGACTTGTATATGCAGGATTCACATATTCAACTTTAATTCCCTCTAAATTCGCTTTGTATTCAATGTATTTTGATAGGCGGTAGAATGACCAATTGTGCAGATTTTTTTCT
>NZ_JBBKBV010000028.1:0-48971 GCF_037892815.1 Oceanobacillus sp. HCA-5259
GGCTATCTTAATAATAGGAGATGTATTGAAAATGAAACAAAATAAATATGACGATCCAAATTTCTTTTCCGCTTATGAACAAATGCCACGATCAGTTAAAGGACTTGAAGGTGCCGGAGAATGGCATATATTTAAAAAACTAATACCAAATCTAAAAGATAAAAATGTTCTCGATTTAGGTTGCGGTTTTGGCTGGCATTGCCGATATGCTCGTGAGCAACAAGCAAGCTATGTTATAGGTGTAGATATCTCTAAACAAATGATTCAAAGAGCACGCGAAATGACAAATGATCCTTTAATTTCGTATATAAGAGCTCCAATTGAAGACATAGATTTTTCAAGCTCTCAATTTGATGTAGTAATCAGTTCGTTGGCTTTTCACTATATCAAGTCGTTTAAATTAATCTGCGAAAAGGTTCATGATTATCTAAAGACCGATGGAAATTTCGTTTTCTCAGTTGAACATCCAATTTTCACTTCTCGGAATGAACAAGATTGGTATTATGATGAAAAGGGCAATCCTCTACATTGGCCAGTTGACAATTACCAAATAGAAGGAGTACGTGAAACAACCTTCTTAGATGAGCAGGTTACAAAATACCATCGTACGATTTCAACATATATAAATGATTTAATTAACATTGGTTTTACTGTAAAAGCTGTGAAGGAATCGGTTCCTTCCAATGAAATGTTAAAAAGTATTCCTGAAATGAAAAATGAGACTCGAAGACCTATGTTCTTAATGATATCGGCAGAAAAGGATAACAGCTAATAGGCCATTTACACCCTTCCATAACAGGCGCGTTTGTTTAAGATGATTCTAATAAAAAAACATCATTTTTTAAGTCAATAATGAAGTAAACAGTAGAAATAAATGAATATTATCCGAACAAAAGAAGCAGCTAACTTTAAAAAAGTTGGCTGTTTTTTTATTGCTTATTATTAACTCAACTTTCGCACTCTGAAATATTAAATGCAAATCATCCTAATTAAGCGCCCCTAGCCTTTCATGTTGTACTAGCTGCTATTAATTAAAAAAGTCTTCTCAAAATGAATGAATGCTATCATTGAACGTAAGTATCTTGCCCGGTCATTATTTTTGTGTCCTGATTACCGTTCAATCGCCCGGCGGACGGATACTTTCCCAATTAAGTAAGATAATCATGCGAATGGGAAAATAGGAATCGTTTGTTTTCTTATTAGAACAAGGTAAGCGCCCTAATAGGAAAATAGTTCCCAATTGTTTTCTCATTAAAGTAAGATGAATATGCTGATGGGAGAATAAACCCCAGTTGTTTTCCCATTACAGTAAGATGAACATGCTAAAGGGAAAATAAACCCCAGTTGTTTTCCCTTTAAAGTAAGATGAATATGCTGATGGGAAAATAAACATCAGTTGTTTTCCGAATGCCGAAGTTAACAGTCAGGTTTAACATAGATTTTAGGGTATTTTTTATAAAATTTATTTAATACTGTTGACATTGACGTTGCGTAAAGGTGTAACATTATTTACAAGGAGGTGATCTGATGGAATATACAGTGCAAAGTCTTGGAAGGCTAGCAGGTGTTAGTGGAAGAACATTGAGATATTATGATGAAATTGGAATTCTTAAGCCGGCAAGAATTAATTCATCAGGGTATCGGATATATGGTCAGGCAGAGATAGACAGATTACAGCAAATCCTATTTTATAAAGAGCTTGGCGTCAGCTTAAGTAGCATAAAGGATATTTTATCTGCACCTTCTTTTGATGGAGTCACAGCACTTAAAGAACATCGTCAGAAACTCCTTGAAAAAAGAGAACAGCTAGATCTACTAATAGCAAATGTAGATAAAACAATCGCTTCAAAAGAAAGGAAAATTAACATGTCAGATAAAGAAAAGTTTGAAGGATTTAAGAAAAAAATGATAGATGAAAATGAGCTTAAATATGGGAAAGAAATTCGTGAAAAACATGGAATTGAGACAGTGGAGAAATCGAATAAAAAGATAATGAACATGACTCAGGAAGAACATGAAGCTGTGATAAAGCTTTCAGAACAGCTAACAGAAACATTATCGAAAGCTTTTAAGACTGGTGATCCAGCTAGTGATATCGCTCAAAAAGCAGCTGATTTACACAAACAATGGCTAACTTTTTATTGGAGCAAATACAGCAAGGAAGCACATGCAGGCCTTGCTCAAAGATATGTTGACGATGAAAGATTTACAGCATACTACGATAAAGAACAACCCGGTACTGCCGCATTTTTACGAGATGCCATTCACATCTATACAGGAATGAAGAAGTAATAGTCGAAAAGCATCCTGTAGTCATATTATATGGTAGGTGCATTAAATATTAAAGATATGAATGATCTATTCCGTATTGAAGAAGATGATGAATAATATAAATTATGGAGTGGCACGAATTCTTAGATAGTTAGAATCCGTGCCATATGTTTTATTGTATAACTTCATTTATTTTCACCCGAACAGCTTCCAAAATTTCAGTGTTCACATGTCCAAATTTTTTTCTGACAATATTTTTAGAAAGTGTGTATACTTTGTCTGCCCTTATTTCTGATGTTTTTTTAAGTTCTCTCTCTGTCAAATCTTTTGAATCAATTACAATAGAATGTAAAAGATCCCTAATTTTTGAAGTGATAGCTAAAACAACGATATCTTCCATCACCTCGTTATAACTGTCGTTTGAAATAATGAGCACAGGACGTTGCTTTTGTTGTTTTAAATCAGTGAACGAAACTGGTATTATCACCCTGTTTATACATTGTTCCAAACCTCATCGTCAATGTCATTATCCCAAAAATCCAAGTTGCTCTCACTAGCTTCTGTTAAATCCTCAGATACACTTTTATCGCTTTTAGCTTTTAAAAACTCGGCAAAATCCAGAATTTTATCTACATCTTTTTCAGGTATTTCATCAATAATTTTAAGTAAACGATCCTTAGCAGTATTCACGTATTCATCACCACTTTTATGAATATTTTATTTTATTATATCACTCCATATTACGTTTCACTCTATATTCATGATTCAAACATTGGTATATATTCACGATCATTGCTTCATCATTATTTCTTTCATTCATCCCTGGACTTATTTGTATATAAGAAATGCCACTCTCTGTGGTCATTATAGGTGCTTAGATGTTACAATTTATGAAGATTATTATGTAGTTTATGGTTGTAATATCATTCAAGAGATTATAGCATTTCTCTTATTCACCTAAACGGTCATTAAATTTAAGATGTTTCAAAGAATAATTTTCATTTAATTTTATTTGAAGTGTGGTGAGAATCTAAAATGGAAGCGAAGGAATTTCAAAATTGGATTGCTGAATATTATAAATCAAGAGGCTGGGCTGATTTAGATATTTTTGTACGCATTGGCTTCCTGTCAGAAGAGACGGGAGAAGTCGCTAGAGCAATAAGAGCACTGGAAATCGGACGAGACCGACCAGATGAGCATCCTATTTCATTGGAAGAAAGTAAGAAGAATTTAACGGAAGAACTTGGTGATGTATTAGGTAATGTAGTTGTTATTGCGAATAAATATAATATAGATTTGGAAGAAATTTTCTTAGAACATAAACGAAAGCTATCCAATAGATATCTTTAGGTAAATAAACAGGGAGCAAAGGTGTGGTTGAAATGGAGATTAAAAGTCTTGCTGTATTTTGTGGGTCAAGTACGGGAATAGACAGTATTTATATAGAACATGCAAAAAGATTTGGAGAAGAATTAGCCAATAATAATAAAACATTAATTTACGGTGGAGCCCAAGTGGGATGTATGGGTGCATTGGCTGACGCTTCCTTACACAGTGGTGGTAATGTGATCGGAGTGATTCCTCAAAAATTAAAAGCTGTAGAGATTGCTCATGATCAATTATCAGAGCTACATGTTGTTAATACAATGCACGAGCGTAAATCAAAAATGGCAGAATTAGCGGACGGATTTGTCGCTTTGCCTGGGGGCGCAGGAACATTAGAAGAATGGTTTGAAGTATTTACTTGGTCACAGCTGGGTTATCATGCAAAGCCTTGTGGATTGCTAAATATAAATAACTTTTTCGATCCGCTAATTACCATGTTAGATCATACGATTGAACAAGGGTTTATGAATAAAGATTATCGAGAAATGATAATTATCTCCCCAGATCCCAAAGAATTATTAGAAAAAATCGATTCCTTTAGTCCGAGCCACGCTGTGAAATGGACTTAAATGATTTCTATAATACTGCAACAAACGAGCGTAAATTTATATGAAGATAAATTAAGAATGGGATTTATATGGAACTAAAAATTATTGAAAAAATCAGGACAAATAATTTTAATGACGAGCATGTTATGCAAAAAAATAATGGACATGTGGAAAAAAGCATCAACTGCAACTACTTTATCTAACAAGAATGACAATGGGAAAGAAACTTTGGAATTCGTTGTGTCCTAATTTCAGTTTAAAAGCTGGATTCTTTGAGATATATCCTTCCTCATGAAAGAGCATAAGCCTAACTTTCTCTTGAAATTTAAGAGTAAGTTAGGTTTTTTAATGAAAAGATACTTAACAACTATCTTTCCTCTTTTACTCGCCTGATTTAACACAGCTTTAATGAAGTTCAATCCAGTATCTTTTTAAGATATTATTCTGCTCGTCTATAAAATTCTCGTCGCTTATTCCACCGTTTTTTAAAATAACTTTTTTTGATGCTGCATTAGTTGAATTACATACTAAAAGTATTTTATCCAAGTTCAGTTCTTTTGATTTTTCCAAGGCTAAAGAAAGAATCTCGGTAGCATATCCCTTTCCTCTTTTGGAAGGTCTAATCCCATATCCGATATGACCGCCAGCTTTAAACAATAGTTCTGTTAGACGATGACGAATATTAACGACGCCAACTATTTCGTTATTATCCATTAACCAGTATGTAGAGCTTGCTGGTATCCAAATTTCTTGCGGTTCAATCCCTTTTTTGCAATCAGATAAATATTTCAGCATTGATTGAAAGTCCACTGGATTCTTTTTAATTACAAATGGTATCATTTCTTCTCCACTTTCTTTCCACTCTTGGTAAAAATCAATATACTCCTCTTTTAAATCCATTGTTGGATGTGCTAAAAACATATCGGTTTCTCCCTTCGACTTGTACTTTTCATTTGGTTATCCTCCCTAAAGCGAATGATTTTCAACTAAATGACCGGTTTGTTGAAGGAAACGGACCTGGGAATTAACCTTTTTAAGTTAGTTTAATTTACGCCAATCAACCATAATTCCGCACGCTAATCGGATACATTGGTAAAAAATATAAGGTCTTTATTTTTGTAACTAGTCTTTGAGGAAAAGGTTATAATAATTTTTTCCTAAATCAAAGTTAATAAATCTATGAAGTTTTGGATAGCCGAAATAATAGCAAGTGAATATATGATTGGTGTCAACATATTTTTTGAACCTTTTCAAATGTTTATGATTTTCAATTTGATCTTTAAAAACTAAGATTGAGGGTTCATTGGTTACTCTTTGATTTTCACTTATATAGAAGTGTTTTGTAATAAATTTAATAATATAATATTTATCTTCAGGTTTTCTTTCGAAAATTATTGCCTTTCCGAAATAAACATGAAGTTCATAGTTTATTTCGCTTGTAACATCTAGATTGAAGAATAGATTTTCTAAAGTACGAGATGATGAATTTATGTTTATTGTAGTAGTCGAATTATCATATTCTAAGGACTGGTAAATATCAATTAGTTTTCTAAAAGATTTTGTATTACTATTTTTTTGGTGGGTTTTTCTTGTTGAAGATGAACTTTTGGTGTAACTAGTTAAATTAGTATTATTGTCTTCTCCTGTAACGCTAGGATTATCACTTTTAGGTCTGTTAAAACCATTTGAGCCAAGTATCAGATTGAAATTTCCAGATTTTTTTACAGAGCTACTATTTGATCTGCTCTGTTTTTTTGTTGTAACTTTTTGTTTGGTGTACTCGCAGTTTAAAGAATGAGAGCTTTGTTCACTTGATAATTTAAAATGAGGAGTTTGTCCCCATTCGGAAGGGGGTTTGGAAAAGTTAACACATGTAAGCTGAACTTTACAATCATCACTGCCTGTACACAAAAATGCTCGATTATCATTTAATTTTCCTTCCCGGCTAAGGTGATTAGCTTTGATTGCAGAAATTATTTTTCCTAGTTCTGTGCTATAGGCATTTTCAATTGACATTATTTTCACTTCCTTGTTAATTAAATTATATTTCAATTTTATCAATATCTATTATTTTTTTCAAAAAATGATTAGTCCATAAACTCTTTTAAAAAACAAAAAAGAGGATAGCACATAACTAGTATGTGTATCCTTTTCCCTTTTGCCCCGCAATCATCACTGTCCATTATTCATTTAGTAAATCCATTATTTGTTCTTTTAATTTTGGTATTTCCTTTTCAATCATATTCCAAACAATCCCGTTGTCCACACACTATTCTACCCCTTTTAACGATTCAACCATATCGATTTCCCGGAATTGAATATGGTCGGCAGGATATGTATGAGCAACAACTATAAAAAAACGAGCAGACGGCTCGTTTTTTTATGACTTTTCAACTGTTAAATGTCCGCTCACGGCTAGCGTTCGGGCAATATTTTCAGAGAGTTTCATCGTATAGACTTTTGCCTGTTCCAAAGATTCCTCTAATGTCACTGCCCCAGGAACAATGGAAAACATGGCGTCAATCCCATGATTGTAAATAGCGTCACTTTCATGACCTATCGCACCAGCAATACCAATGACCGGAATGCCGTATTTTTTCGATATGTTTGCGACACCGATGGGCGTTTTTCCATAAATCGTCTGAACGTCGATTTTACCTTCACCTGTGATGACAAGCGTAGCACCTCGTACACATTCATCTAACTTTACAGACTGGATAACAATATCGACGCCGCGTTTGAGCCGTCCATTCAAAAACGCTACAAATCCTGCACCTAACCCCCCGGCTGCACCGGCCCCGGGCATATTCATCACATCTTGTCCTAGTTCATTTTTCAAAACATAACCGTAATGCGTAAGATTTTGATCTAATCTGGCGACCATCTCAGGTGTGGCGCCTTTTTGTGGGCCGAATACAGCCGAAGCACCGCGCTCACCTGTCAAGGGATTGTCGACATCGCACGCTACATCAACCGTCACATTGGCTAAACGCGGATCTAAGTCTGCTAGATCAATAGATTTTAATTGACTTAATGCTTCGCCCCCGTAGCCAATCTGCTCTCCATTTTTATCGAGCAGCTTAGCTCCTAAAGCTTGAGCCATACCTGAACCACCATCATTTGTCGCACTACCACCTATTCCGATAATCATATGATCAATTCCTTGATCAAGTGCAGCTAAAATTAATTCCCCCGTTCCTTTTGTCGTTGTCTGAAGTGGGTTGCGAGATTCTTTTTTAATCAAATGTAAACCAGAAGCGGCAGCCATTTCGATTATAGCTGTGTTTCCATCCCCCGTTATGCCGTAAAAAGCTTCAACAGGAGTTCCCGCCGGACCTGTCACAGTTTGCTTTATAATTTTCCCATCAGTAGCATCAACAAGAGATTGTACCGTCCCTTCTCCCCCATCCGCCATGGGAACTTTTAGATAAGTGGCTTCAGGCCATACTTTTTTAAAACCTGTTTCAATAGCTTCAGCCGCTTCTAAAGCGGTCATACTCTCCTTAAATGAATCAGGAGCAATGACTATTTTCATAAGGGTCAACTCCATTTCTTATCGTAATAACTAAAACTAGTAGAGAAGTCATTAAACAACATCTATTTCTGATATCACTAAGCCTTTTAAAACTCCATTTTAGATAAATAACTTAAAAACACCAAAGATGAGTGTTGAAATAATGGCTAAGGTTAAACCAACAAGTGATTCATAAGGGATCAATTTCATTCGTTCTTTCATATCCATAAATACACTACCACCTGTGGCGTGGAAAAAGCTACCATGTGGCAAATGGTCAAACACCGTTGCTCCTGCGTGAATCATCGCACCACCTGCCAAACCAGCAACTCCCAGTTCCATAATCGTTGAGCCGAATACGTTACTCGCCACCACCGTTCCAGCGGTTGTTGAAGCAGTAGCCATGGACATGAGTGCGCCCGAAAATGGAGCTAATATATAAGCTGGAAGACCAAGAGCTTCAAGGCCATTCGTGATGACTTGGTCCAAGGCTGAATTAGAAATAATTCCTGCAAGCGTCCCAGTTCCAAGCAACATGACAGCAACCCCTGTCATTTTTCCAAGCCCCAGTACAGCGTATTCATTTATACGTTTCATTCTTCCCATTGCGAGTGCTCCAACGATTCCACCAATGGGAAGCGCAATCATTGGATCGATAATAATATCAAATAGAGGTCGCAAGGCAAGTAAAACAATCGCTGTTAAAGGGGCGATGATGGCTAGAAGAAATGATGGTGCTTTCTCGCCACTTGCTGCTTGTAGTTCTTCTGATGTTGTAAAGCTTCCCTTGTTTATTAGTCGTTTAGCAATCACGTATGTGACCACAATACCAAACATAGCGGGGATAATTCCCGCAGCCATGATAGACGTTAACGGTACATCAAAAGCATCAGATGCTGCAATAGCATTAGGGTTCGGTGACATAATATTACCAGCCTTACCTCCACCAATCATCGCGATGAGTATAGCCATTTTTGAAAGCCCAGCTCGATGTCCAATCGCTAAAGCAATCGGCGCCACAGTTATGACGGCAATGTCAATAAATACACCAACCGTTGTTAATAACAAGGTAGCAAGTATTAAAGCCAAAAGCGCTTTCTTTTCACCTAGCCGTTGAACTATTGTTTCAGCAATTGTTGATGCTGCTCCCGACTGAATAAGGACCCCTGCTAAAATTCCTGCCGCTAATATACGAAGAACAGCCGGAATAATGCTTTCAGCTCCTTCAATCATGAGCGTCACTGTATCTTCTATACCGACTCCGCCAAAAAGACCACCTAACAATGCTCCTGCTACCATCCCGTATGCCGGTGGTACTTTAATAAGGATAAGAAAAATAGCAATAACGAGTGCAATGATAGCGCCTAAAGCGCTTACTTCTATTTCCATCTAGTGTCATTCCTTTTGTATTATAATCATGATGATAATACTATTGTATCGTTTTGCAAAAGCGATTACATTAAGCAAATAAACAAAAGAAGGCACATAAAAGATTATACTTTAAGTCATCTGCACAATTTAAGATTGTAATTTATATGCTATTTGTTCGATATACAAATTTAACAAATCATGTATGTTTCTAGGGTCTCTCCCGGTAATACGTTTAATTTTTTCCAGTCGATAACTCAGCGTATTACGATGGATGAACAATCTCTCTGCAACACGAGATAACTCCCCTTGACTATCAATATATGTCTCTAGCGTCGTTTGCAAATCACCACTTTGATCTTCCATAACGAGGGAATGATAGTGTTTTGAAAAATCAGCAGGCAAACGATTGGCATGTAAAAGAATAGATAAATATAAATCGTCATAAACATAAATTGTATTTTCGGGATATAGTATCGTCCCCACTGCCAAAGCTTCTCGAGCATATTGATATGAACGTTTCGCATCTTCTAACTCGGAAAATGGATTACCAATACTGGCTTGCCACTGTCCATTTGATCTAAATGTTAACTGCTTAAGTAATGCCTCTATTCTTTTATACAATGATTCAATGGATTGAGACTCAGAAAATTGTTTTAATATCACTATTTTAGTCGTTTGCACGCTTGCGACAAGATCATTTGTATCACAATAATTTTTTAAATAAGTTAAACTATCTTGCTTAATTTTTGCTAACTCTCTTTCATTCTCATCAGACATAAAATGGAGAAGGACTGCGATGCGCGGTGTGCGTAAGTCAATCCCCATTCTAGCTGCCCTCTCGATTAATAAATCATTCGTCCGATCGTTAATGACCTCAAAAACTAATTCTTCACGCAAACGTTCTTCCCACTGTAATTGATGAGTGAGTGCAGCCTGTTCCAAGGTAAGTTCCGCTCCCATTTTAACTAACTCTCCAAACTGGGAAATATCTTCGGGACGACCTGTAATACCTACCACGCCGACAATCTTTTTTTCAAACACAATCGGCAAATTAATCCCAGGTTTCGTTCCCGGTAACTGCTTGCTTTTAACGTGATCTATATCTATTCGTTTATTTTCCCGAATTACCTGAAGTGCTGCCGCATGAAAGTGACCTAATCTATCTTTTTCACCACTTCCTATAATCACGCCGTCTTGATCCATTACATTAATATTATGAGTAAGTATCCGCATCGTCCTGTTCACAATATCTTCTGCTATAGCCTTTGTTAACATAGTCATTGATAGCCCTACTTTCAAAAAGATGTATATTCATTTTCATCACGATATACCATTGTTTAAATAAACAGCAAACTCGTCAAACGACACTTAATCCTTTTCCCATTCCATTAAATATTCTTCCTCGGAAGTCTGTTCATCTAATGTTTCTTCTTTTATTACAAAGCCATTTTTTAAATAGAAATCAACAGCTTTGTTATTTTTCTTGTATACTTTTAATTGTATATTTTCCCTTTGCCTTTTAACAAAATCTAACAAGCCCTTTCCATATCCTCCACCTTGATGCTTAACATCAATAAATAATGCAGCCAAATAATTATTCATCATCGATACGAAGCCGACAATGTCTTTTTCATTACTTACAACATAGGTTTCAGACATTGGGATATACTTTTCTTCCATCTTCGTTTGCTGTGATTTCCAATAATTCTTATCAATAAAGTCGTGTGCTATTAAAGAACCCTCATACCATATCTCTACTAATTTATTGACTTCTGTTTTCTTGTTTGGTCTAATATTCACCTTATCATCCCTATCATATAAATCTAAATGCTTCATTCAATTAAAAGACCCTATTGTTGAATTGATAACTAAATATTAAAATAACTATCTACACATATTTAATACGTTTTCAAGATCATGGCTATGTAATTCTCCCAAATGACGTTTCAATTCTGTGTCGTGAATGGAAGTAATTTTGGAAGTACGTACAAACTAACGGTTTTAATAATCCGGCTTCTTCCCAATACTTTAAGACTTTGACAAATTGGGGACAAATTGATTTCCTGATCGGTAACTGGTGCAATAATAACATCTATATCCAAAGCTAATTCGTTGCCGACAATAAAACATTAGCACTGTTTAGTTTGCCGTATGCCTTTAAATAGAACATCTGCCAACCAAACTTCACCCTGCTTCTTTTTACTGCTCACTGTATATATCATCCGCTTCGTTATCCCACCAGGAGTAGTTTTCCCCCAATAAAACAACGTCCTCAGCCATATATATTTCTTTAATTTTATCTAGTTCCTTTTGCTGTTCTTGTTCACTTAACATATCAATTTCTTTTATGATTTTATCAGGAATAGACATATGACGCACCTCCGTCACTCCATACACTTATTATACCTTATTTTTTCGCTAGCCTAAACGAACGATCTTCCTTCATCATCGCGTTTCCCAAGATACCATTGGAGTATGACACCACCCGTGTTGATGTTCAATCTCAAGTTTGGAGAGAAACTTTGGAATTTGTTGTTCTAATTTTGGTTCTTTCAGTTTAACAGCTGGATTCTTTGAAATATATCCTTCCTCATGAAAGAAAATAAGCCTAACTTTCACTTAAAATTTAAGAGTTAAGTTAGGTTTTTTAATAAAAAGATACTTAATGTTCCAAATTCCTATTTCTCTCGCAAAAGGCAATTTCCAATTTTGGCCAAATTATTCAAGCAATTATTCTTCACTTTTAATAGAAATACATGTCTCAATAAGAAAAAGTTACATACTTGCTGGTTTAATAATTTTGATTAATAGAACTCTGAATATGCCTTTTTAGTTGATCAAGTGAAGTGAATGAATTTGATTTTTAAATTCTTAAGGTAATCTTCAGGTAGCTTTCAGGAAGGCGCAAGGTTCACTCGTTATACTTACATTAATCATAATGATATGGAGGAAATGACATGATGAATAAACCGATTATAGTACAAACAAAAAATTTAACCAAAACACATGGTGCTGTTAAAAGTGTAAACAATGTTGACCTTCACGTACCAGAAGGTGAAATTTATGGTTTTTTGGGGCCAAATGGGGCGGGCAAAACAACAACTATCAAAATGTTATTAGGTTTGATTAAACCTTCTGCAGGAGACATTCAGGTATTTGGAAAGAATCTTCGTAAGTCTCGGGCATCTATTTTACAGAATACGGGTTCCTTAGTGGAGTCTCCATCTTACTATGGACATTTAACAGGTTTAGAGAACCTGCTCGTTATGAAACGTCTTCGAAATGTCCCAAGGAAAAATGTTGATGAAGTACTTCGTATTGTCAGATTAGAAAAGCAAAAAGATAAGAAAGTAAACCAATACTCTTTAGGTATGAAACAACGATTAGGAATGGCTATCTCCTTACTATCGTTTCCCAAATTATTAATTTTGGATGAACCAACCAATGGGCTTGATCCATCAGGTATTGGTGAGATGAGGGAACTTATTAAATCTTTACCATCCCGTTATGGAATAACAGTTTTACTATCCAGTCATCTTCTATCAGAAATTGAACAAATGGCGACATCTGTCGGGATTATCAGGTCGGTCTTTTCTATGGTGAGTTTTTTCTGCCAATTCTTATTGCCATACATAATGATGTTCTATTAAAATGAAAACACATGAATCAAAATTCATCTATTGGTTGATGTGTTTGATGGAAGAGGACATAGAATTTTTATTATGCATATTTATAGCTTCTATTCAAATTGTTCTTGAACTGTTGCAGATAATTCTTCTAAGTCAACTTCTTCCCAATAAGTAACTCCCCGAAATCTTGTATAATAGAGTTGAATATAAGCGCCCTCTCTAAGTTGATTACTTGCCGAAAACTCTAGCTCTTTTTCTTTTGCATTTTCATCATATGCCATCACTTCATAAGTGTATCGATCATCACTGTCTTTCGTTCCTTCACTAGTAATGACGGTATAATACATATCTTTCCCTTTTGGATGATCATGAGAGAGTTTATCATAATCATAAAAAAGTACCAATGAGCCTATTCCAATAATCATTACTAAACCAACAATCAATAGTATGACTTTCCATAACTTAAATTTCATATAAGAACCTCCTCGTAAATTAAGATGAAACAATATCTTTTGTTTTCAAATGGCGAATAGATAGGCTGGAGAATAGTACAATGAAGAAAATAGTCATTACCCAAAATAATATATTTTGCATCCCTGCTAAGCTATCCTGGCTAAGTACACTTAAGCCAATCGTCAGTAAAGAAAATGGAAAAAGCACACCTACACGTGATACATACATCAATAAACCAAAAAAGACGGCACACAAGCTTATTCCTATCGGGGTAGCAAAACTACGTAAGCGGAGTGAAAGACCTAATTGAAAAGTAATAATAGATAAAGAAGCAAACCAGCCTCTTAATGTCCATCCGATTATTTCCACAGGAAATGAACCTTGCAAGGATAGTAAAGTTCCTGCGACCCAATATAGGCCAACAAAGACAAGTTGGGCAAACAAGATTAACATGCTAATTGTTTAAATCATGATGTATTATAGTAAACTTATTACAGCCTGTAATTCCATTTTTTATTTTTGGTATATTTATTAATATGAATGAAATGTTGCGGAGGTATTTTATGAATAATATTAATGATAAAAAAATACTACTTGTGGAAGATGAAAAGGAAATAAGAGTAATGATAGAAGATATACTACGAAAAAATGGGTTTACGCAGATATATCCAGCCAAAGATTATAAAACAGCAATTGAAACATTCCATTCTGTTAAACCAGATATTGCGATATTGGACGTGATGTTACCAGACGGAGATGGATTCACTTTGTTGTCATCGATAAGGAAATTTAGTGATTTACCAGTGATATTTCTAACTGCTCGAGATGAGGGAGATGATCGGTTACTTGGTTTAGGGCTTGGTGCGGACGATTATATCGTGAAGCCTTTTCTTCCTCGGGAACTTGTATTACGTTTAACAGCTGTTTTAAAACGAGTGTATGCCCCTCAAGAAACCAATCTGACTAGCAAATTTCAATTAGGAGAAACAATGATCGATTTAGAAAGTGCAACGGTACAAAAAGGTGAGCGTACGTTACAATTAACAGCGAAAGAACATGCAATATTAATAAAACTTTATGAAAACAAAGGCAGGATTGTAACCATTGATTCTTTATGTCAATTTCTATGGGGTGAAGATAACTTTGGTTATGAGAACACTCTGATGGTTCATATAAGAAGAGTTAGAGAGAAAATTGAAGCTGATCCTTCCAAACCTCAATTTTTATTAACAGTAAGAGGACTTGGATACAAACTGCAAGCAGAAGAGGAATGAGTTTAAATGGCTGGTGTAATTCGAATAATACGTCGTTATCTCATGATTACAATATTAATTGCTTTTTTGTTGGTTATTGTCAATTTTATTCTATTAGGAACCTTGATATTTAGCGATGAAATGAGCAATACCCCTTCTCCAGAAAAAGTAATGAAAGGTGTAACACAGGATTTAACATTACAAGATGATAAATATACGTTACAAAATCGTAGTCAGACGTTTCTCCAAAATAACGATATGTGGGCAATGTTAATAAATGATGACGGCAATGTGGTATGGGAATATGATTTACCAAGTGATATTCCACATTCCTATAGCCTTACAGACGTTGCGAAGTTTTCAAGGTACTATTTGAATGAATATCCGGTATACAGTTGGGAACACCAAGATGGATTAGTAGTAGTTGGCTATCCCAAAGCTAGTTTATGGAAATACCAAATACAATTTTGGTCAGAAGGGGCACAGTCCATTCCATTAAGAATAGGGATTTTAGTGATCGTGAATATAGTGGTAGCGATACTTATTTCTATTATTATCAGTACAAAGCTCATTAAGGGGATTCGTCCATTAATTAGCGGTATTCATGATTTAAGTAAAGAGAAAAAAGTAAACTTAGATACAAAAGGGTTATTCAGCGATTTAGCAAGAAGTATTAATGCAACATCTTCAAAAATTCAAGAAAATAAACAAGCGTTAAAAGAAAGAGATGCGGCACGGTCCAATTGGATTGCTGGTATTTCTCATGATATACGAACTCCTTTATCCGTTATATTAGGTTACGCAAGTGATTTGGAAGATAATAAAAATTTGCCTGATGAACAAAAGGAGCAGGCTTCCATCATTAGACGTCGTACGGAAAAAATTCGAGAACTTGTCAATGATTTAAACTTAATTTCAATGTTGGAGTATGAAATGCAACCACTAGATTTAAAAGAGTTGCGACCTTCTGTCATCGTACGGAATGTAGCAGCAGAATTTTTGAATGGAGGATTAGAAGAGAAATATACGATTGACTTAAAAATTTCTAATGATGAAGGAAAAATTATTGCCGATGAAAAATTACTGGCACGTGCTATTACGAATCTAGTACAAAATAGTATTACTCATAATCCTGAAGGGTGCAATATCGTCATAGAAACACAAATATCCGAAGACCTTTCGGTGTATTATTTAATTGTTAAAGACGATGGAATAGGTATTCCCGAAGAAGTTATTTCTCAATTAGCGTTTTTACCTTATGCTTCAGAAAGAATAAATAAGGTCAAAAAAGGGCATGGCTTGGGATTGCCTATGGTATCCAGAATTATTGAAGCACATAAAGGAACATTTCAGATTGAAAGAAATACTTCTCAACAAGGTGTGAAAGTGATCATAACAATTCCTTTATCCAATAATGGAATAGATAAAAAGTAAGTAGTATACTGTCAACTGTCTCATATGGCAGAGCCTGCATACAGTTAAGTAATATATGGATATACAATCATGAAAAGATCACCACTTGTTCAAGTAGTGATTTTTTTATTTTCTTAGAGTCATTGAAAGGAAAGGTAAGTAAATTAAAGGACTTCACCGTCTTTATCAAAATTTAATCAGTTAATTCTCCGCTATTCGATTAATTTCAAGCATTATGGCCCGCTGTTCTAGCTCAAGAAAATTAATAAATTTTATCAATTCAGGAATAGCATAGTCCATTGTATACACATTATCTGCCATCAAGCCATAGGTGACTTTTACTAGTTTTTCCCCTATCTCAGAAAAGTGCAATTTTCGATTCAATTCATTCCTTAAAAACATTCCTTCTTTCTATTTTTAACTACACTAACCACCTTTTACTAAACCCACATGTACATATCTGTCCGAGAAAAATGCCTAATAATCAACCTATGTTTCCTGCTATATTGTTCCCTACCAAAATTAATGAAAAAAACAAAAATGCCCTAACTGATAAGTCTTCATCAGCAATCTACCACGATTGCGCGAGATTCATTGATTATCGCTCATCCCTATTGGGAGTCATGGAGTATGAATCTAGTAGCTCATCATCAGTAGAACATATCTGGTTTTTGTTTATAATGCACGGCGTTATCTTCCGTGCTTTCTTTGTCAAAGAACAAAGATATGATGAATGAAAGGAGAAAACTAATCATTTTGTGTTCAAATCTTGAAAGGTAAAACGGATTATATAAGCTTCGGCTGCAAGCGATTACATGCATCTTCAACAACGCTCCAATAAGTAACCCATGCTTAACACGGAGTTACGCATGGACAAGTTTGTTATGTGGCTTTATTTCCTCTCCCTTTGTAACTGCAAAGATGGGTGAAGATTTCCCTCTTCATAACTTTCAACAAGTATTTTTAAGAAATGGCAAAAATAAGTAAAATTTTTTTAAAAAAATTATCCAAACTACAAAAAACCCAACTGAATATATATATATTAGGTAATATCTGTAGATATATAAATTGTATCTGTAGTTAGCTTATAAAATTTCAAATTTTTCTGGAGCATCAAATGTTACCAAATCAAGTGTGGTAACGCTCTCAAAACTTCTTATAAATTGTTATTTATTACATCGTTCCTCATTCTTCTTTATCTTACGTTTAGCTAATATCATGATTACTAAGCAAGGCCCTAGGTTGAAGCATATGTTTTCAACATATTTTGTTATACCCAGCCATAATGGCAGAACGGGAGTAAGACTTTAAACAAGACTGGATATTTATGTGGGATTGTGAAGAAATGCACTTAAACTAAAGGGGCAGTTTAGTTTAACGATAAAAGACAGAACCTTATTTTAAAGGTTCTGTCGCTGTTTCATTACTTTTTGTAGTATTTAATATTATAACACCACCTATTATTAACAATATACCCATAACTTTAAGAGTATTTATAACTTCACAACTTTCATTTTACTGTAGACGCTTTAAGAAAATAAGATGAAAAAAGTGCAACATTAGAAGCACAGAAACCCCTAGAAAACTTTTGATCCATGTCGGGTCTTTGGCGCCATTCATTGTCAGGAGCAATCAATTGTAAGCCGATCTCATCTATCAAGCACATATGGTGGTGAATCGACCTGTACATGCAAAGTACGCCACAATGCAACCCGTATTGCTGTGTGGTCAGGTTCTGTATTTTTTTATCATGCATAATTTTATTTCTCCTTTCTATAGTCACTCCTGTTATTCTTTCAGTTAGTACGTAAAATACACAGCTTTTATTACGTAAAATGGCCCGTTTGTTGGAGGAAACGGGCCTATAAATTTTATAGTTAGTTTAATATACGCCAATCAACCATAATTCCACACGCTAATCGGAACCATTTAACTCAAAACATTGCTTTTCGTTGCAATTATCATTTTGCATTTTTAAGAATTTTTACTTCTGCTTGCGTGTCTAGTAACCCCTCTGATAATACGGTTACTTTAGCATCCAACTTGTCGATTTTATCAGCATTTTTCTTTATCTCTTGTTTTACATCTCTTACCTCTTGTTTTAAATCATTTACCTCTTGTTTTACATCCCTTGTTTCTTTTGACAATTCAGTAATAGCTTGTAAAATATGCTCATTAGTCACTTCTTTACTCATATTATTACCTCCTATAGTTTTATCTAATTAATTACTGCTAAATTATTTTTCCTTTTTCTTCTATATAATCGGGCTCTTGTTACTCTATAGAATCAAAGTCAATGTCTGGATGACCGTTTATATTCACTAATTCATCATCTTTTAATCTATAACGTTTTACTCCAAATCGAAGATTATCTTCTTTATCATAAACAACAAATTCTATATATTTTCCATTTTCTCTCATTATAATATCTAAACTACTTCTCAAATCATTTCTATAATCTATACTAGAAATATTATATTCTATATTACTTCGTTCAGCGATTTCTGACTGCACTTTCTCAAGTAGCTAAATTTACTATATCCTCATAGGTTAAATTTTTTTGTTTTAGCTTCTGAATTTCCACATCTACTAGGCTGATAGAAAAAATCATCAATACCATTCTTTTTAACACGTGTTTATGAAAGAAAATCACCTCAATTAGAATAACTTTCATTTAACCTATAATAACATATAATCAATACTGAAAAAACTTAATAATGATGGGATATAATTTTTTATATGAGATACTTGTAATATCTTACGGAACAGGGTGCGATTGCAGTGCAAGATATTAATTGCACAATACTCACTATCACTTAGACATTTATAATCTGGGTGTTTTTTATCGTCTTAACTTGTGGATCAATTCGCATGTTAATTCGCACACCAATTAGCACCGATACACTATTTTTTAATGTAACGAATTGGATTGCTAATAGGTTTACAATTATAAGGTCATTTTTATTAAAAACATTGGTACATCAATAAAAAACAGGGTACTACATCCCAATTGATTTAATACCCTGTTTACGATATAAATTGCGTTCTTACACTTTCAAGAGAACCCGTTAGGAATTTCCCCTTCTCTTCACTAAAATATATTTTTTCGTTAAAATCGATTACTCAAGTTTGGTTAAAAATCCACTTCGGTGGGAGAAATTGCAAGGAACTATCTGCTTAAATGTTACGCTAAACAAATAACTTTCTTTTAAATCCATTTAAAACAAGGAAAGTTGCCCTTGGTTACTTTGCCTGTCATTCCCACTCTTTAATAAAAGAGGATAGCACATAACTAGTATGTGTATCCTTTTTGTCCCAAAATAGCGCCCTTTTGCAGACTATGAGGGTTACTCAGAAAACAAGTCACATCCATGAATTATTTCATCAGTGGAAGCCAAAGTTGCTTCGTAAATTGTCTTATTATACTTTTTCATATAGGACTGAACAGCCTTATATCCTACTGCGTAACCGGCACAGAAAGGAAGCCCAACAGGTTGATACCCTTCTTGTGCCGCAATTTCATCACCAAACATATAACTGCTCACTTCGGCAAACCCTTTTACGTCAAGAGCTTCCCTAATAACATCGGTTGAATACTCTAATTCCTCTTTATCCATGCTAGTAACCCAAGGTCCTAATTGTTCTGTTCCGTATAATTCTTTGGCAAATGACTCGGCTAAACCTTCTATAACAAGATAATCTCCTAATGTTACGTTACCATGGTCCCAATCAAAATAAGAAAAACGAATATTGTGATGAAATTCATGAGCTATAACTGCGGGAAGTTTCGGTAAATTATATTCATTTGGATAGATATTCACAGTAATAAACCCGGGAATACCTCCGAACCCTGTATATCCTTTCTGTAGCTTTAGTTTATCAGGATTTGCAACATACAATCCAAACTTTATTTCATCAGCGTTTACTTTCAAACCCGACTTATTAGCGTTTTCTATACAGTTTTTGATGGTATTATCCGCCACTATATAAGCGTTATTTTCATTTAGGATTGATAACCCCTGTTCGATTTGTTTACCGTTGGAAATATCTGCATAACCAAGCATTTTTGTAGCCATTATAACATCATAACCATTTTCTTGTTTTGCTTTTAAAGGAACATTAATTAAATTCCACATTTCCTTAAATGGCTCCATCATTGTATAACGAAAGTAATTTTTTCTTTTTTCCAAATCCGTAATCGCAAGTAATTCTTCGTATTGTTCCACTGTATCGATTACCTTATAAGTCACACCCATTTTAATCACCTTTTTAACAAATATTTAACATTATAATCTTGAAGCAACTTTATATTTTCCATAAAATTTTCCCGGAGTCAGTTAGGTCTAAATGAAATAATATATTTTTTAAGTTAGCAATTATTTGTGTTAAGTCAATTTTAACAAATCCTAATGAAGGTTGTCGGTTTACTAAATCTTTAAGTTTATAACCTGTAATCTTCCCGGCAAGTATTTATGCAATTTTTTCTAAGACTAATTTGGATAAAACTAACTGGCCGTTAGCATTCTTTGCTTTTAATTAATCCAAATTAGAATAGTATCGTATGTAAGTCCAGTTCTTTTGCAAACGTCGCCCGTTGTGGTGTAATTCACCTCCATATTTCAAGACTAAGGTATTACGCTACGTTAAAGTCAAGTAAAATTATAAGCATCGACTGCAACTACAAATAAAAACCGCGGTCAATTAGATAATTAATTAATCGGGTATTCGGATTATCGTGTGGAAATACTTTTAACGATATAACTTAACACGAATTAATTTATTTTATTGACATTATCTCAAATATAGTTTATTATTACGTCATACGATATAACACTGAACGTAATAATTATTAGAAGGGAGTGGGAACGTGGTTAATAAAAACAGATTTTCGGAACCTTCATTATTGATATTAATAAGTCTTGCTGAAAAAAAACGTCACGGCTATGCAATTATGGAGGACATTGAAAAAAATTACGACATCAAGTTAGGCCCAGGTACATTATACGGAGCAATTTCACGTTTAGAGAAAGCAGGGTATATAAGTGTCCTTGAATCACAAGACCGTAAAAAACCTTACAAGCTGACAGAGGAAGGACAAATATATTTAACTGAGCAAATTAAAGAAATTCAAAAAGTTACCTCACTTGGTATGAAAAGGCTTGGTTTAGTATGAAGTGGTTTATTTATCTTTATCCTAAAAGCTGGAGAAAACGGTATGGCAATGAGTTAATTGAGGTATTAAAACAAACAGACATGTCATTTAAAACAATATTTGACTTGCTTTTAGGCGGAATTGATGCTTGGCACATAGAACTAAGGGAAAGGGAGATTTATGGATTTCGTATGAGTCAAGTATTAGCTTTAATTAGCTTAATTAATGTCCTTATTATTTCAAAATTGATATCATTAAGGGAGGTTATCTTGTTGGAACAAATTGCGTTGATAGTCGCTATGTTATCATTTTTCTTAGCGATTGTTGTTTTAATAGTGAATATGTTTAAAGTTGGAATTATACCAGCCTTTTCAATTAAAACAAGGTTAGCTAAAATATCAGTTGCTTTAATGGGATCATATGCAATCTTTTTTATAACATTTTTAGTCTTAGCAAATTAATTAATCAAACATTGTGTTACTAAAGAGTTGTACGGTTCTTTCTCTCACAGTATAAATGAATTTTAGAAAGAATCCATTTTGAACCAAGCCTTTCTCAAAATGGATTCTTTTTTTGTTTTATTAATTAATCATGTCTAACTCTTACCTAATTTAGTTCAAAAATTTCCCTGCCAAAATTTTTTATTGGCAGGGTTTTTGGCAGGGAACTATATTATTTTTAACTTATTTTGTCCATTTTAGCTTAAAACAAATGCTGTTAAACAGGCATTCTCTTTTCAAATTAAGTTAGCTCTTTACTCCCTTAAAGTAAGGGTGAAACATTTATAACTGGCTCTTCTTTCATTATATATTATATTAGGAAAATCTCGATTTTACTTTCTTATTAGCTGTTCTATTAATAAAAGTAAATAATACTAATGCAATAAGAACTAATACACTACTTCCTATTCCCACATAATTTACTGAACTTATACTTATAACGCCTCCTCCCACAAATGCTCCTAATCCAATTCCAATATAAAGAGCCGAGGCACTGAATGATAAAACCATTTGGGCCTGCTTAGGATTCAAAGATATGAGAAATGAATTAAGAGCAGGGTTCATACCAAAACCAGGGATTCCCCACAATATCGCCACAATTGAAACCATTATAATTGCAAATGTAGATGGATTTAACAGTGATAATAATGAGAATGCTGCTAATAATATAGCAAAGCCTCCTAGCGATAGTTTTAATGTTTTTGGAGCGCCAATCTTATCTGTGAAGTAACCTCCAACTAAATTCCCGAAAAGTGCACCTATTCCAAACAACATAAGAAAAATACTAATATTCTCTACGTTCGTGATACCTGTAATGATAGGAGCTATATACGTATATGTCATGAAACCGCCAGTGGTACCAATAATGTTTACACATAACGTTAATAGAATAATTTTATTGAAACCTTTTAATCTTTCCCTAATCGTTAGTTCTGCTTCTCTTTCAATTTTAGGCAAGAATATCAGAACTCCTATGACAGTAATGAAAGAAACTACAGCAACAAAAACAAAAGAATAACGCCAAGTAAAAACATTTCCAAGCCATGTTCCAATCGGTGCTCCTAAAACTAATCCCATGGTTATTCCTGCTAATATAAATGACAATGCTTTGCCTCTCATTTTATCGGGTACTAGACTGGCAGAAGCAGTCATCGCTAACGGGGTGAATATAGCAGCAGCTAACGCAGCTAATATTCTTGTTAAAAAGAGCATTTCATAAGAAGTCACAACTGATGACAGTGTATTAGCAATAGCAAACATCAACATAGATATAACCAAAAGCGATTTTAAAGGTAAATTCATCATCAAAGTTCCGAAAAGAGGAGCTCCTATAGCATATGCAATAGCGAATGCAGTTACTAGCTGACCTGCTGTAGCAATTGTAACATTCATTTCATTAGAAATATGAGGCAGTAAGCCAGCAATTACAAAATCATCTGTCCCAATGATAAATATTCCAAGTACTAATATAAGAAGTCTGTAATTCATTTAATCCCTACTTTCTAGCTTTTTCTTTTTCTTTATCCCAATAATCCACAAGGTTTTCTAGCTGGTGTTCAATCTTTTGCAAGTAATTTATCTGCTGACGGACATTTGTTAATCGCTCAGAGTAAAGCTCTACTGCAATATGAGCACACCCATTATTTTCAGTGAGATGGAAATCATCACAAGATAATACATGATAAATCTCATCTGTATTCATTCCTATCTTTAAAAACAATTGAACAGCTTTTACTTTTTCAATATCAGATTTCTCAAATTCTCGATATCCATTTTCTAACCTCGAAGGTCGAATCAGATTCTTCTGTTCGTAATAACGTAACGAACGAATGCTTACTCCCGTTTTTTTTGATAATTCTCCAATTTTCATTTTTCATTCCCCTTTTGATCTTTTACTGTAGACACATCATAAACCATAACACCGTGTCAGGGTCAACTGTTTACTTTACCCAGTACACTTATCATTATTAGAATGAATTACAAGCATAATTTGTTGTACATGACTTAGAATTGATTCAAATTCAAAGAATATTCCCAAAAGGCAAATACAGAGAACAATAAACGTTTTTACAGCTCTACCATTGGGAATAAGTCACTATACAATCTTTTAAAATGGGAGATGAATTATTAATGCGAGCATTTGTATACCCTGGTTTACTAAGTTTCATCGTTATTCTTACAGCATGCACCGGTTTAGGCTCAGAGGAAACAGACATTGAAGATCGTAATGCAACAGAAAACGAAGAAAATGAACAGCATGGAGAAGCAGAGCCGGAAGACAACGTATCTTCTAATAATGAAGAAAACCATCAAGAGCAACCTAGTGATACAAACGGAGAAAACGAGGGGAATGAAGAGAATCGAGAAACATCTGAACCTGGCATTTATGACCCTGAGGAAGTGAGCGGGCGAGAAGATCCAGATGGTGATGGTAATATCGTATACCCTGAAGCCTTAGAGAATCTTGAATTACCTTATATATATGAAAATACGGTTGTTTATAGCGGTACGATTAATCCTAATCAAAATATTCGATTTGAGCTACCGTTGCCAGATACAGATGATACGGAAACGGTTGAACCAGATGTGTCAGACGAAGGTTATTTTACAATTCCACTTGGAGGAACAGAACTTGATGCTGGTGATGAGTTGATCGTGTATGTTATGGGTGACATGCCCCATGAGCAGCAATTTGTTCTCCCTATTCAGCCGGCAGAAGAAGGAATGGAATTGATAGAAAGTAGTTCAGCAACAGAAGCAATAGAAGAAATCAAAGAGGCTACTTATTTACCGGAATTTTACGAGAATACATCGACCTATTATGGAAAAACATTACCAGAAGTTGATGTGCAAGTCTCAGAGGTAGACGCATTCATCGGAGATACAATGGAATTGGAAGCTGATGAGAACGGAGATTTTAGCGGGGACTTTTCTAATTTCCCATACGTAGCAGCAGGAGAAGCAGGATTGCAAGAAGGGCAGTCGTTGTTGTTCACCATTAGAGACGAAGAAGGACATGTCGCTTTATTGATGACTGAAATTCAACCCCCTTCTGATAATCCCGAATATGATGGTCCAGTATCTGAAGATGATTGATGTACTATCCTGATTCCGTTTCTGCTTTCATTACCAGATGATTTTTGGAACTATGTCAAGAAATTGGACATTAGAAATGCTGAACTTCTTGACATAGATTCATATTTAATCAGATAAGTCCACTATACGATTAATTTCAAGCATTATAGCTCGCTGTTCTAGCTCAAGTAAATCAATAATTTTGATTAATTCAGGAATAGCATGCTCTAATGTATAAACCCCGTCTGCCTTCAAACTATAGGTATCTTTAACTAATTTCTTCTATTTCTGCAAAGTACAATTTTCGATTCAATTCATATGTTTATAAGCGTTCTTTTTTCAAAATTATACGGATTAATACAGCAAACAGACAACTTAATTGATTTAGTCATCGATTTAGAGGAGTCCGCTGAATTTCCAGAAGGTAAAGAAGTTGAGTTTCTCTATGCAGAAGCTGATGGGGTATTCATTCAAGCAACAGAAAAGAATAAGAGTCACGAGGTAAGCCATGCGATCGTTTATGAGGGTTGGGACTGATACTAAACATCTTATTGGATTTTCACAAAAAACTCCTTTGCAGTTAACGAGAACTCCTGACCCTTTAAGAATACTTAAGCAGTTGTTGGGTTTACTGTCAAAATGTTGTTTTTCCTCCAATTAAAGATTCCTTATTTTTTAATTCTTCTTCATTCAAAGTTTCTACACTAGGTACAGGTGAAAATAGAACCCAAAGAACTGCTGCAATAGATCCTAGCCCACCTACCACAAGTGTTAGTCTCAAACCAATAATGGTACCGAGAGCGCCACCTAACAATGCTCCCAATGGAGCCACTCCAGTAACCAAAAAACGATAGCTAGCATTCATTTTCCCTAACATTCGGTCAGGAGTCACCGTTTGGCGCATACTAATGACATGAATATTAGAAATCACAACTCCCATTCCACCGAAAAAGAACGAAATAATTAAAATAGGTGCTGAAATGTAAATAGGACCTGTAGCTATAGGAATTAATAAAGGTGAACTACAAGCAATAAACATTGTCCAAAGAATCGTCCTACCTATTTTAAACCGTTGAGCTAAGTAATTTGCAATCAGCGAACCAATAATAGCACCAATACTAGAGGTAGCCATAATGACTCCAAGTAAAGTAGGTCCTATTTCTAATTCTCGAGTAATGTATAAAATTACAACTGCCCAAGTTATTTGATTAAAAAAGTTATACGTAGCAGCTTCGCCCGAAATTGCACGTATGTATTTATTTGATAGTACAAACTGTAATCCCTTTTTTATATCGGTAAATATTGGTGTCACTTTTTGATGTTTTATAGGAGCAGTTTCTTTTGAACGAATAAAAATTAATAAAAGCGCAGATATAAAAAGTGTAATTGAATGAATCAGCATTGCAAAAGGTGCAGCTATTAAGCTGACTAATCCTCCCCCAATTCCAGGACCACTTATTTGTGCAACTGAACGGCTCATTTCAAGCTTACTATTCGCTTCAACAAGAGAATCCCTAGTAACTAAAGAAGGTAAAAAGGATTGATAAGAAACATCAAATAAAACGGTTAGAGTACCAATAAAGAAGGCAATTATATATAAGCCTTCTATTTGTAAAATTCCAAAATAATAACTCAAAGGTATAGATAGATAAAGAAAAGCCCGAAGTAAATTAGCGATAATCATTAAAGGTTTCCTTCTTACACGATCAATCCAAACACCAGCGAATAGTGTTACAAGTAGAAATGGAGCAAATTGTGCAGCATTTAATAACCCCATCTGCATTGGTGTAGCTGATAATGTTATTGCTGCAACTAATGGAAATACAAACGCAGCAATTGTAGAGCCAAACATAGCCAGTGTTTCACCTGTCCAAAACTTCATAAAATCTGCGTGTTTCCATAACTCACCCATCTTTATTTTCATAAATTAAATCCCCTTTTTGTAATGGTTAATTTTTATTTTAAACATTACATGATATAATAAATAAAAGCAACACAAAAAATAAAGAAGGAGAAAACAATTTGGCTAATGATATGATTTGCTTAGATATTATTAATACGATGTGGTATGACTATCGCGGGACAGGAAAGTCCGAAGACAGGTTAACAAACCCTAAATGGATAGAATATTTTATGAAGGATTGGAATCTGACTCATTTATCTTACCCTTCCGATGAAACAATTAAGGAACTGCAGAATTTACGTCAACTAATGAGGGATATTCTTCAAAAAACAACTCAGAATCAATTACCTTCAGCCGATGAATTAATGAAATTAAATACTTTTATGGATAAAGCAAAACGGAGTCCCGTATTAATCAAAAAAGAAAATCATTTTGAATTAGAATTGGTAGCTGATAAACAGAGTTGGAGCACTTTCATGTCTGAAATTGCTCTTTCCTTTTCAGAGTTATTCACAAAAAATGAATATAAGCGTGTGAAATTTTGCAAGAATGAAGATTGTCGTTGGGTCTTTCATGACAATACAAAGAATGGCCGTAAACACTGGTGCAGTAGTGATACATGCGGAAACTTATCCAGAGTACGAAAGCATAGAGATACTCTCAAGGAGGACTAGCATTGAATACTAAAGAGTTATCATTATCACAGTTAGATGCAGTTCATAACAAGATTGGTTGGTTTGTCACGTCTTGATAACACAAGCATTAAAAGATGTAACTGTTGACGAAGCAAGGTGTCCTAGAGGAACTCGTTATAAAATTAACACAAATGCACAGTCCTTTAATAACCTAGAAGGATATTCGTAGGAGGAAACATTAATTTCTATTCATCAAATTATGCAGGAATGGAAGCAAGTCATTGAAGATCCATATGTAATCACTTCAGTGAAAAAGTGGAGAATCTTACCCATTTAACAATTCATAATGCTTATCATATTGGGCTAATTGTAGACATTCGAAAGCAACAAGGCGCTTAGAAGTCGGAACTTGGTGTAGATTAATTTGAAAGGTTGGTATATATATCATGATAATTCCTTTACATGAACCGTTTAATTTCAAAGCTGCTATCACTGATTATGGCTGGTGGATGTTGGCACCAAACTATTGGAATAACGAAGACCATTTATTTTATCGCCCTGTCCAGTTAAGTAATGGTAAAAATATATTATTGTGTATTTCAAAACACGATAATCAATTAATTATCGAAACTGAAACAAATATTTCTTTAGAAAATAATGACATCAAAGAGATTAAAGACCAAGTATCATGGATGTTTAGATTGCAAGATACCTTTGAACCGTTCTATGCTCTATGTCACGATTATGAAGAGCTTTTACATATTCCTACTAAAAGAAAGGGAAGACTTTTGCGTTCGCCTACGCTTTATGAAGATGTAGTAAAGGTAATATTAACAACAAATACGAGATGGAAGCAGACCATGAATATGGTGAGCAATCTTGTGAATGGATTGGGCGAATCAGTAGAAACCAATCATCAGCATGAATTTAAAACCTTTCCCACACCAGAACGCGTGTTAGAAGCAGGAGAGGCCTACCTAAAAGAACACGTGCGAGTGGGATACCGAAGTACATATATTATCGATGCATCCACAAAAGCTTTAGACCCTGATTTTGACCTTGAATCTTATAAATTATTAAAAAGTGATATTACAAATTTAAGTGATATTAAAGGTATTGGTCCTTATGCATTTAATACTCTCGCAATGATACTTGGAAAATATGATTTGTTGCCTGTTGATTCAGAATATAAAGCTCATGTTATCAAAAAATATTTTAATGGGGAGAAGCCTGGTAAGCAAAAACTTGAAAGTGTATACGATAAATGGGGAAATTATAAATTCCTTGCATATTGGTATGATATATATTCCTAAAAGGAAACTCCTACAATTAGAGGAACTATAATGAATTGTAATTTCCTATAATTGGCATAACGTAGAATAAAACAGCCCCATAATACATGTATAAAAGCTAATGTTTATTTATTCATCAGTTCTGTAGTTGTGTGTAACTTGAACAATCTGTTGTTCACCGTTTATATCATAGAACAAATATTGCTCAAGTTACTTGACGGGATAAAGTGAAATAATGAAAGTAATAATCTGACTATGTTTCTTTATTCACCTGATATTATCCTTGCTGGTTTCTCTAATAACAATGAATATGATGACCAATTGCCAAGAGAAATCCTACTTTATTGGCTAATGTCAGCACGTTTTCTCTCTTTTGAAAATGTGGATCGAATATTGTTTCTGTTACCGTCAAAACGCCACCAGACTTTAATGTATTATAAATTTCTTTAAAAGCTGCTTGCTGATCGGGAATTTCACCTAAAACATTGACAAGCAAGGCATGATGACACGAAGAAAGCTGTAGTTCTCCTGCCCCTATTTTTCCTTGCACAAATTTAATATTATTTAAATTTCTTTCTGCCGCTTTTTTTTCTACCCTTTGTAACATTTTCACCTGCATATCTACTGCTGTAACTGTTCCATTGGGACCAACACAATCTGCCAATGGAAGAGTAAGCCGGCCAGGTCCACAGCCAAAATCAATGACATGCATGCCCGGTTGAATGTTGGATTGCTCAATGATTACTTTAGCTTTGTTACTTTTTGTCAATGGATTATCCATCTCCACTAAACCTCGCAACCAAAAAGGGCAAGGAATTTCATGTTTACGTGAAGCAAATCGCCATAGATAAAAGACAATAATACTCAAAGGAATCATAATAAAAATTATATATTTAAATGTTTTCACTTAAAACCACCTCCTAGTTCCTAAATTCCTATTCCGTAAAATAGGCTACATTTCTACTTTTAACATTTTCCTTGTTACTTTTTCTATTCGATTCTCTAAAAACGAATTAGAAAGCTTACCTAAATGCAGTTCATCGACAATTTGTCCATCCTTCATAAATAATATCCGTTCGCTTTGGGCAGCAACTTTCGCGTCATGCGTCACCAAGAGAATTGTTGACCCTTCTTGATTAATTTGTAGAAAACTTTTCATGATTTCTTTGGCAGACTTTGAATTTAAAGCTCCTGTTGGTTCATCAGCAAAAATCATTTTCGGTTCATTAATCAAAGCCCGACAAATCCCAGCTCTTTGCAGCTGCCCGCCAGATACTTGGTTTGTCATTCGGTAGGCAAGATCACCAATCCCAGTTCTCTCTAGAAGCAGCTTTGCTTTATTTGCTAACTCTTTTCCTTTTTTACGATTATCTCGCATTACTGGAAGTACAATATTATCGATAATCGTTAAGTTTTTTAAGAATGTAGGCTGTTGAAAGACAAAACCCATTTGTTGACGACGGATATCTGAGCGTTCTGTTTCTCCACATGCTGTAAGGCTTTGGTCGTTGAAGATTACCTCACCACTGTCGATTGTATCCATGCCGCTCAAAGTGTAAAGTAACGTTGATTTCCCTGATCCTGATGGTCCCATAACGGAGACAAATTCTCCTTCGTAAATGGTTGTAGATACATCCTCTAAGACCCTGACTCTTTCTTTTTCCACAGCAAACGTTTTATGAATGTGTTGTGCATGAATTACTTTTTTCATCAGTTACTCCTTTATATTTTCTGCAATTGCTATTTTCCCCGCTTGACTCGTACCTAGTTTCGTTGCCAGTAACGTAACCAATAACATCAATATTGGAAAACCCAAATAAATGAGTGGATGACTGACAAAGGTAAGTGCCTCTATACCAAAAGAAGCCATAACCATTCCTGCGATGGATTCTCCAAAGGTATTAGCCAATATGCTTCCACCTGCAACTCCAATGATTAGAATAAACATTCCACGAGTTGTATATTGCTTAGGAATGTCTTGATTGGTAAAACCAATGGCTTTTAACATCGGAATCGCTGGTCGATCCTTGGCAACTAGTAATTTCATAAATAACAGACTTACTAATCCTGTAATAAATAAAGCTACAATCAAAGAAACATTCGCTGCTGTTTTAATGGAAGCCATTGTCGCTCCAAATACTTGCTGTTTATGGTTATCGGCATCTGTCACTTTCACAAAAGGCAGAGCTTCCGACATTTCTTTGGCGTTAGCCGCTATCTGTGTCGTATCGCTTAGCTTGATATAATAGTTTAGCCACATCGTTGGAGCCGACTCATCAGAAGAAATAGCTTTCGCTGTCTTTCCCCCATTTAAAATATTGGAGTAAATACCAGATACAATAAAAATCTCCGAACCATGATCCGAAATAATTTCTATCGTATCCCCAACTTGTTTATCAAATTCAGCAGCATTCATGGAAGATAATGCAATTTCATTGAGCTGTTCTGGTGCTTTTCCAGCAGTGTATTCGATAGGAAACGCAGTATGATCACCAACTTCAATAATTATTTTTTCTTCTGAACCGTCCTCTTTTTTTGCTTTAAAGGATTTTGAGGTAATTTGGACGTATTGTTCAATAGATTCATTCTCATTTAAATAGTTTACAACTTGTTGTTCATTATCTACTGGTTCATCGGACTGATACATACTGACCATCAAATCCATCTCTCCAAAGCCAAGATATTTCGTGAAGGTTGGAGAAGAAACAGTTTGGTAAGTATTCCAAGGAACAATCATTATAAAACAAGAAAGCAACAATACAATCAGCATGGTTGTATACAGCTTCTTTCGAGACAGGACATCTTTTATTCCAAGAAATACATTGGCAGGTAGTAGCCTATTTTTACTAAGGAAAAAATAATTTTTTCGAGCAATTTTTTCCTCTGGACTACCTGTACGGATGGCTGTAGCGGCAGATATTTTTCTAAAGCGTCTCAATAAAAAATGAATGTAAGTAATCACGAATAGAAAAACAAGGCCACTTCCCAAAATAGCTAGTAAGATACTCCAACTAGCATAATCACTTTCTCCCATATAAAGGCGGATATTCTCTAATAAAGGTTCACTGAAAATAAATGATAGCAATAACCCGATGAAACATCCTATAAAAGCAAGCAAAGCATACTTAGCCAGATAGATTTTTTTGATATCCGTCAGTCGTAAACCAATTGCTTTCATCGTTCCAATCTCTCGATAATCCTCTTCTATTTTGGTTAATAAGGTAAAACGAATGCACATAAAGGCTATCATCACAATTAAAAAGCCGACTAATAGAATCATTGCGATCATAATCCCATCAGATAATCCATTAATAATCTTGAACAAACCACCTGTTAATGTGGGACCATTTGCCTCTAGGCCTGCTTCAGCATATGCCGTTTCAAATTCATTGGTTCTAGTTGGATCTTTCAATTGAAATTCGATTAAATATTCAAGGGCTCCTTCTGATACCAGTTCCTGATAATCCTTTTCATGTACTAAAAAACGTTTGGAGGAGGCTAACGGTGAATTCATCAGTGCATCTCTTAAGAAACCGGCAACTTGGAATTCCTTTCCAGCTATTTTAGCTTCATCACCAATTTGAGTAATTCCTTCCTTCATATAGCCGATTGGTACATATAGCTCTCCTTCAGCTGGTTGAATCGGCTGTCCATCCAAGTTTAATAGATGATCAAAATTCGGACTTTGCGTGGAGAAACCATTATCCTGTACACTATCTATTAAACTGTTTTTACCTAATTGAATTTTTGCCCCTGTAATATTCAGAAAGTCAAGGACCTGCATATCTTTAACATTCTCATGTGCTGCTGCAAAACTTTGTATTTGTTGCTTATCAATATCTCCACTGTGCATTTGCAGGAAATCTGGAACCTGTGCTTGTTTCGTTAAGGTATCGATGGACCCGATAAGATTAATCGTTAGAATAGCTACTAAGCTGACAAGTGTTGTCGCAACAGTAATAAATAACAGCGTCGTTATACTTATCAGTTTATTTCTGAAAAGATCATTTCGTATGATTCGAGAATACATTTTTTCCTCTATTCTTTTGTCAAAATTCTAATCAACTGTTGACTAACTGCACCTTGCTCTGTCCCGAGAAGTCTTTCTGCGTTATAAGCAAAAGCTGTCATTCGCTGAGATTGTTCCTCTTGTGTTAATTCGATGGTTCCATCATCGAAAATAGTAGAAGCATATATCAACAACATCTCTACCGTTTCAAAAGGATAGTCTGTATGAAATATGTTTTCTTCTATTCCATCTTCAATAATGAGTGTAATAATCGGTGTGACTTCTTTAAATAACACCTTTTGAATCTTTTGGTGCATAAGAGCATTTTGCGGCTTATGAATATGTGTCATCAATTCTTCAGAAACAGCTCCAGTCACATTCAATGAAGTAATTGACATAAGTAATCGTTCAATCACAGGCAGTTCTTTTTTCTCTGCAATGGCTTGTGCTCCTTCGATCACCTTTTTATGATAGCGGTCAATAATCCCATCCATAATGGCTTCCTTACTTTCAAAATGATAATAAAGCGTACCTCTAGCAATTCCAATTTTTTTTAAGATATCATTCGTACTCGTTCCGTCATAACCCTTCTCATTAAATAATACTTCTGCCACATCTAATATTTCATTTCTTCTTTCCTGCGCTTCTTTAGACTTCCTCATCTATACCGCTCCTTTAACTTTAGACCGTCTGTCTGTCTATTGAATAGTATAGATTATAATCAAAAAAAACACAAAATGTATTCTTCTCTATAGTATAAAGTTGATTTTCCTTATAGTTATAATTACTTTACAATTCAAAGTTAGTAAAAACTAATTTCTTCATAATCAATATCATTAACGCACCCCTCAATGGCGTTTTTTTTATTAATATCAATGCTTTGAATGAATTCAATAAAATGATTTTGCCATTCGTTTTCATACATCTTTTCCTCGACATAAAGAGAAGATAAATCTGTGGCATTGTCCCGTAATTCTTCATAGAATACAATCTTCACCAAAATGGCCAGCTCTACTTCGCCAAACGTCTTAAAAAGTTGTTTATACTCATCCGCCAATAAACAGTCGCTATTCAGCATATCGATATAATCAGGAAGTGAATGAAAATTATTTCGAATCAGGTTCACTTTATCCACTGTCTTTTCGTAATTTGTGATTTTTTCAACTAATGATCGAAAACGATTATCACTCATTCTATCGGAGGCTTTGAATGCTGTTACAATAGATTTAGAAGTCAATTCCTTCTCTACGATGACCACGGTCTCAAGGCGGTTATGTTTTATAACATTTTTAATCCTCTGCACAAGGTTCATTCCACATTGGTTCAAGTAATCATTCATTTGAAGATCAATAATATTGAAATGTTCTTGTAAACGATCCACAGCTTTTAAAATAATGGATTGAATCTGACTATCATTTAACTTATGAAACAAATCATTTAACTGTTCATATTGATTGATTGAGATTTTTATTTGATTAGCATGTCCTCCTGATAACGTGGAAAAAACTGCATTATTGAATACTAATTCAAATATATTGAATAGTTCTATTCGATAATCGAAACCGCATATTCTCCCATAGTTAACCAAAAGATGTTGAAGATCATCTTTATCAAACAAAAGACAAAACTGGGTCTCCATTTTTAAATGCGTCAAATATTGTCTAAGGTAATAAACACCTTGAATGCTCATATCGTCAATCGCTAATGGATAATCAATACTGGCCATTGTATTATGTGCATCAAAAATAATGCCATATTTCTTTAAAAACACAGGGATGGACTCATCGATGGTTATATTATAAGCTTCTACCGCAATATCCAGTTTATTATTATTGAGCTCTTTATATAGTTGTTTTGTTTCCTCCAAACAATGGCGAATCAAATCCACACCTTGCTCGTATGCACTTGCTATATTGCCTTTTTTTAATACGTCAATTGCCTTATCTGGATCATCTAAATGATACAGATAAGCGTCTACAGCATATAAAATAGAAGTGAGTATACTGACAGCTGTTTCAGACGTGACAGAAGAGCTTTCTCCCTGGGTATACCGTCTAATCAAACTTTCTAATATAGACATCAATTGTCTTTGTGTACCCTGTACTTCTTCACTATTTAGTAAACCTACTCGTAATCCTTCATTTAAAATGGAAAGTGTATACTGGTTTTGTAATAAACGAGCTTGATTTATTTTTCCTTGTGTTACTAAGGAGCAATCGTTGGATCGTTTTTTTGATTCCATTATTGTTCCTCCTTTTCAAGAAAAGAGTTCCTAAATGAGAGATCACTTCTAAATTGTTCCGCAAATTCTTCAAGCTTACTCTTTAAAAGTTCCAAAGAACCATTGCAAACATTATCAAAGTAATCCTTCATGATACAAATCAATGGAATGTCCCCAATCTTATCTTCCGTCTCATTTTTTAAGTAATAAAATATTTCTTGCAGTTCATATAGGGTGGATACATAATTCTGATCATCAACGTAAGGGGAAGCACAGAAGACCCCCGCTAATTCTTTGATTACGTCAACACTTAGTTCCACTCGACCATAGCTTTGGAGGACTTGATTTCTAGCAACTATGATGTTTTTTATTTCATTACGAGTTAATATGAGCCCAAATTCTTTTGCTTTTTGGTTTATCTCTTCTATTTCATCGGTATGTTTTTCCAACATCGAAGAATTTAGAGTGTGAAGCATTTTGGGTAAAAACATATACACATTTCCTCCTTAGAAATATTTTTAAAAAACTATTGACTTTCAAACGGAAAAATGTTACGATATAATTACATGCGTAAAAATTAAGATTCAAGAGTATATTTTACTCTTCTCTTCCTCTTTTGTCAACGTTTGATTCTCCATACAAAAAACTGAATATTCAAAACACAAATCAGAATATTTGTATCCTTTGTCATACATTCACCTAAACTTATAAATTCATACCTAACTGATGTATGATAAATCGTATTTCATATCGTTAACATAATATAAAAGCGTGGCTTCGAAAGAGGTAATAAGGAAAGCAATCTAATTGCGAATAGATAGAGGATTGTAAAACAATTATTATATGATTGCCCACGTTATGAAAGAAATCTTTTTCATTAAAATGAAGTCGTTTTATTTGACAAAAAATTCACTTATGCTATAATTTACAGTTAAAATATTTGTGTATATAATAAGATTCTCCTGGCCAGGGGAATCTTATTTTTGTTTTTAGGAGGATTATTGTATGAAAAAAAATGAATCAAGCTTAACTTCCTTAATCTCAGCTTTTGGGCGAGCTTATCACAGCAAATATGACACACCTAAAATTTTCGATGATTTTATTGCAAAAGATTTTATTACCCAAAAAGAGTTTTCAGATATCCGTGAGAACATGATCAATGGAATTCAATTCTTTAATAGTCAAATTGCAAATGAGTTTCAAAATGATCCAGAAGAAATATTAAAATGGATTACACAAGTCCAACTTTCTCCAACCCCTTTAGCACGTGCTGCCTATTGTGAAAATGTATTATTGCATGAGATGTCGCAAGGTGTTAAACAGTATGTCATTTTAGGAGCTGGCTTAGATACCTTTTGTTTCCGACATCCCAATTTAAACGATAGTTTAGAAATATTTGAAGTCGAACACCCAGCCACACAAGATTTTAAAAAGATCAGATTAACAGAGGCTAATTATCAAATTCCAGACAATCTTCATTTTGTTTCAGCCGATTTCACTAAAGACTTTACTGTTCAACATCTTATCGAAGAAGGTTTTGAGACGGATAAAAATACTTTATTTAGTCTTTTAGGTGTTTCTTATTATTTAACAAAAAAGGAAACAACCAACTTACTTAATAAGTTATTTACCAAGGTTCCATCGGGAAGCTCTATCGTTTTTGATTATGCAGATGAGAATCTTTTTAAAGAAAAAGGATTGTCTAATCGCGTTCAAAATATGGTTCAATTGGCTTCAGCTAGTGGAGAGTCTATGAAATCATGTTTTACCTATTATGAAATAAAAGAATTATTAAAAGACTTAGGTTTAGTCATTGATGAACATTTATCACCTGTTGCGATTAACGAAAATTTCTTTCATGACCGTACGGACTATTTGTCTGCATTCGAAACAATTCACTACATCCATGCTGTAAAAAGTTAATACCCCAACTAAAAAATGAAAAAATATTTAGTTATAGATATTTTTATATCTTTTTCTGATAGTACTCTTTTATTGGGTGTTGGAACAGTTTTACTTCCCACTTTATGGGCATAATGACTCGGTAGCACTTTAAAATGCTTCTTGATATGAATTGTAATAACCAATCAATGTCTGCATAAATAAACACGGTGATAACCTCCTTCATACCGCCGTGTCCTAAAAAAGGGCGCACTTAATACACCCTCCAAAATCCTATTTTTAAAAAGGGAAAACGGCGGCTTTGAATTTTCTTATTTTCAAAACCGCCGTTTGATATATTAGCTGTCTGTATTGTTTTTGCACTCTAAACAAACAACGGTTTTAGGTTGTATTAGTGAGTGAAGAAATATGCAGTATGCTCAAAAAATCAGATCCCATTTTTAAGATTTTAAAATTTTTCTGTTTAGACCTCAGTCAAAAACCTAATGTGCTTATAAATTTTATAAGATAATCCGATTACCCTAAAATATTTCTAATGGTTTTCTCATCAACACCGACAGTTTCAGCTATCTTTACGCAAAGATTTTATCAAGAGATTGTTCCTCAACCAGCTTTTTAAAGTTCTTTAGTCATTTTCCGAATTCTATCGACTGAAATAACTCATTCGAGCCCGCTAAATGTAATTAAAAAGTATCCCGCTTAGTAAAATTCCGTAAACCATATATTAGTAAAACTACGAAGGTTCCAATAACTAGCGTATAAAATAACAAGTAAGACTGAATAGGTGATTCATCTTCAGGTGACATAGCTAGCATAGGTTGCGTCCAAGGATAAATCTGCCCTAAAGGTGTGCTGGCAACTATAATAGCTGGGAGAGTAAAAACAATACTAACAGCCAATGGTATACCAAAGGTTTTAGCCCTTATGGATATCGTTAGTTGTAGAAGAATCAATGGTAAACACGCAAAAATCCCTCTAATCACGAATCCGAATATTGTAAATATCGGAAGACTGCCTTCTATTCCTTTTACATAACCAAATCCTATAAAAAAGATTAATAGGATAACCATTGAAATAACTACCATTATTACTACCGTTAAAAACTTCCCTAAGAAGATATCCGAATATTTGATTGGTAAGGCTAATAGTTGTTTCCATCCTCCGCCGACATGTTCACTTCTGCAAACAAGAGCCGTGAATATCCCCACTAGAATTGGCAATACAAAAGGACCCATAAACAATGCTACTTGTGTCCACTCCTCTATCCATTCATTATCCCCAGGCTGCATAAAAAGGTCATAGTTTTTAAAGAAATTGATATAAGCCAGGCACACACCTAATAACGGACCTAGCAAATAAAGTAACCACAACTTGGAGCGTTTTAACTTTAATCGTTCAACATATAATATATTTTTCAACATAATCCCTCCTTACTGCACATTCTGTTTAGCAAAATGTATAGTTCCGATAAACATTAGGATGATACCTAATAACAAATTGATGACGAGGAAGGCAGAAAAATCTTGATTATACCCTAATCCTTCATATTGCAATATAATCGTTGAGACTTGACTTGGATAGGCTAAGGGTAACCATCTTGTCGTTTGAGCAGCTGCTAAAAATAAACCCATAATAGCAGAAATTGCTCCAATAAGAATTGAGAAAGCCTGATTTTTAATGGTCATGGATAACCAAAATTGAAACGCCATAATTGGTAATACGGTAATCAACATGCCGTAACTGTCGCCTATCAATAAGCCCCATGGAATATTCCCTTCAAATCCGAGTACCTTCCCTAGAAAAACCATTCCAATCAGAAAAATAGTAACAGAAAAGAATAGACTAATCATTAACCAAATAAATTTACTTAAATAGATTTTTCCTCTTGAAATAGGCATTGAAAGGGTTTGTTTCCATCCATTTGCCTGATGTTCAATATTCGCTATCACTGATGCAGTAAGTGTAACGGCTAATGGGAAACCTAGTCCAAATAACAAGCTATTGTCATACAATAAAAATATCCACATGGAATCAGCACCGAACATCTCCGCCTGTTTTTCCACAAACCCAGCACGATAGGTGAAATTCACCAACTCATATGCCAAGATAAGTAATGGAACCAATAATACAATAATCAATAACGATGAACGTTTTAATTTTAATTGTTCTGCCCACAATATCTTTCTCATAAGCTACCCTCTGTACCCGTTAATTCTAAGAAGATATCTTCAAGTGTTCTTTTCACTTCTTCCAGTCGGTAGACAGATACATCTGAATGAACCAAAGTAGCGTTAATATCTGAAACAAACGCAGGTTCCGTTTGGGCTAACCACAAGAAATCGTTTTGTAAATCAGCCTTTACTCCTTGCTCTTTTAATATTGCATTTGCTTTCATGACATCACTAGCGCCGACTTTTAATAGTGGTTTCTGTTTTTGCCTTAAGCGTTCAATCGAATCTTGGAAAATCATTTTTCCATTATTAATGATCCCTACCTGTGTAGCCATTTGATCTATTTCACTTAACAAGTGGCTGGATACAAGAACACTCATTCCTGCTTCAGGCAATTTTTTAATCAACTCCCTAATCTCTTGGATACCAGATGGATCTAAACCATTAGTTGGCTCATCAAGTATTAATAAATCTGGATTACTAAGCATTGCAGCGGCAATCCCCAGGCGTTGCTTCATTCCAAGAGAATATTCTTTTGTTAGCCGGTTCGCAACTTTGGTTAATCTAACTATTTCCAATACTTCATTCACACGTTTTTCTGGAAGATCTCGTAACCTTCGAACCGCCTCTAAATTTTCACGGCCAGTTAAATTTCCATAGTATGTTGGGGACTCCACCAACGATCCAATCTGTTGTAAAATTTGCAGACGATTTTTTTTCAGGCTTTGCCCAAAAATTTCAATATTACCTTTTGTGGGTTTTATCAAGCCTAGTAACATGCGAATCGTCGTCGTTTTTCCAGCCCCATTTGGCCCAAGGAATCCGTAAATTTGTCCACGTTCAATCCGTAAATTTAGTCCATCTACAGATATGTGTTTTTTGTACTTTTTTGTTAGATCATTTGTCATTAATATTTGATCATTCATCTGTTTCTCACCTCATTTCTATCGTAAACGAAATAAATTAAACATGAATGAAACTTTCCCTAAACATTTGCTTAACAATCCAATTCCGAATATTTCTCCATCTCAATTACATACTTAGAGTAGCTTGGGTTATGGAGTAATTACACTTTTCAGTAACCTAAACGGGATATAAATTCTTTACTAAATGGGCTTTTTTATTTATGTTTAATGTAATAATGAAGATAGGAAGGGAGATAAAGTGTGACTTTAAAACTTGAGGATCATAAAATTCTTATCATTGATGATGATCGGCATATTTTAGATTTATTAATCACAATATTTGAAAAGGAAGGCTTTCAAAATGTCTTAACAGCCGCTACTGGAGCAGAAGCACTTTTAATGACAACACAAAATCATCCCCACATTATATTGTTAGATGTTATGTTGCCTGATATAGACGGCTTTACCCTATGTGGCAAAATTCGTTCGGAGACAGATGTGCCTATATTGTTTCTTACAGCAAAAACAACAGATTTAGATAAGTTGCAGGGTTTTAGCTTTGGAGGAGATGACTATATTACAAAACCTTTTAATCCATTAGAAGTAGTAGCTCGTGTGAAGGCTCAATTACGACGTTCTATTCAAATTCCATCCCAACATACACGGAAGCAAGTTTACGATTATGGCGTTTTTAATATAGATCCCAATACTGGAAGACTCATTGTTAATGGTGCACGAATAGAGTGCCCTACCCAGGAGATGAAACTTTTACTCTATTTTTGCGAACACCCTAACCAAATTTTAAGTAAGCATCAAATTTATAAAGATGTATGGGGAGAATTGTATGGTGGGGACAGTACGGTGATGGTACATGTACGGCGTTTACGTGAAAAAATAGAAGAAGATCCAAGCAGACCTAAATGGATTAAAACAGTCCGAGGATTAGGATATATATTTGAAACAGACGTAAATGAGGAATTGTTGTGAAATTAAAAAACCGTGTCGCCTATTACTTCGTATCACGACTTTTCTGGTTAATGCTTATTTGGGGCTTACTCATTGTTCTTAGTGTTATTTTGATTAGCTTTTTTCTCGGTCATAACAAAGAAGAAAATCCACAATTATCGATTAGCAAAATCGTTGAACATACGGATATGGTTGATCAAAAGCCTACAATAGGCTCGAAGACAAAAGAAGATTTGATAAAAAACAACATGTGGGTACAAATCTTGGATGAGCAGGGTAATGAAGTCTTTTCCATTAACAAACCAAAAAGCATGCCAGATCATTATGCCCCTGGAGAACTAGTGTCTGACTACTTATATCCTGCCAAAAAGGGTTTTCAGTTATCTACATGGTATGAAACCAAAGATAATCAGGATCTAACATGGGTTTTGGGGAAACCGATGACAAGTAATAATCCCTTTCAATATTGGGTGAATAATTTATGGGTTCTTTCCATCATTATTATTGGAATATTAATTGCCTTATTTTTTGGAAGACAATTAGGTGCTCCTTTACTCTATATTGTATCTTGGATTGAAAATCTATCTATAGGTAAATATGAAGAACCTTTTAATAATCGAAAGTTTAATTCAAAGCAACGCTGGCGAAATAAAGCTGAATATAAAACGTATCAAGAATTGACGCAGGCTCTTTCTAGGCTTACATCAACTCTTCAGAGAAACAAAGAAGAACGAGAGTTATTAGAAAAGACAAGGGAAGAATGGATGACGGGAGTCTCACATGATCTAAAGACGCCTTTGTCTGTTATCAAAGGGTATACTGTACTCCTTTCTTCACATGAACATGACTGGGAACAAGATAAAGTACGTCACTTTTCCAAAATCATGGAGGAACGTGTGGAGTATATGGAGCAACTAATCGAAGACTTCAATTTAACTTTTCAATTGAAAAATGATACTATTCCGATACAACTTGAACAAAAAGACCTTGTAAATGTTCTCAAAGGTACTTTGGAACAATTGAAAAAAATGCCTGAATCAAAAAATAAGGTGTTTTCATTTGAAACGAATAAGGAACAAATACTTTTTAATATGGATACGAAATACTTAAAGCGAGCATTTGAAAACTTAATCGCGAATAGTATCAAACATAATCCGCCTAATACTGAAATTAATATCATACTTCATGAAAACCTGTCTCATCCAAGACAAATTCGTGTTTTAATTGAAGATGATGGGGTCGGTATGGATCAAGAAACGATTGAACATTTATTCGATCGATACTTCCGGGGGACGAATGCAACTTCCAATAATTCCGGAACAGGACTAGGAATGGCAATTGCAAGGCAAATCATAATAGCTCATGGCGGAGAAGTTGAGATAAATAGTAAACTTCAATTAGGAACCCAGTGTAATATTACTTTCCCAATCGAATAGAATCATCAAGACTATAAAATAACTTATCGGTTCCGATTTCCTTCATCTTTTCGTCAATCTGTTTAAGAATGTACTGTCCCAATGCATCATCAATTTGTATTTTTAAAAAGATGTATCAATCATTGCGTTTCACCTGCATCTGTATATAAAGATGTTTTGTATACAAAAGTATATACATAGATAAATCGACTATTTAAAAAATCAGACGGCTGTTGGTACAGCCCCACGGGAATTTCACCCCTGCAAGTATTGGTTCCAGCCCTACTCATAGCCTGCGACGCTTCAAACGCTGGAACCATGACGGTAGGGGAGTATCATTATCCAAACTGATGAGGCATCACCAATAATTCACCACGATTACGTTAGATTCATTGGTTTTCGCTCGTTTCTATGAGAAGTCATGGCACAAGAATCAGGTAGCTCACCATCAGCAGAACGTATCTGATTTTGTGTTTATATTGCACGGCGATCTGGGTCTGTCATGCATTTCTTCTCCCTTCGCAACTGCAAAGGAGGGTGATGATTTCCCCTTTCATAACCTTCAACAAGAATTTTTATGAAATGCAAAAAATAAGAGTGATTTGCTTGAAAAAATTGTGAAATACACAAAAAATCCTAACTGAACATAAGCCAGCTAGGCATAAAAATTGACTCATTTTGTTAAAAATTGTGTGTTTGCACACGATAACCTCCTTCCTACCACCGTGTTCTTAAAAATGGCCGAACTTAATCCCCCTTTCGTAATTCTGTTTTTTAGAAAAACAGCGCTTTCCCCTGTTTCAAACAGGAAGAGAAAAAATATTAGGAAACAGTAAATCATACGTAGAAACGTTGGTGTATAAGTGTTTTGATCGATTTGAAAGTGTCAATTTTTTTGGAATAGTTGACATCTTAAACATTAGATATCCAATCCTCTTCTAAATAAGTTTCTTTTTAAATCCATGATGGTAAATCAATCCAATAAATCTTTATTTTGTTGACGAATACAAAAGATGATCGGTAAACTGATACTGATAACCAATAATAGGATGCTCGCATATAATTCAATCATTGGAATTTTTATCCATTGATACAAATCATTTTTGAGATAAAATGCATCTTTAAGTACTCGATTAGCAATGAAAATAAAAACAAAGCCAACTGGAATGATTTTCATTAATAATGACAAATAATGTTGACTGGTCTGAGAGAGGAATAAGAGAATTCCACTATAAGCCATCCCAATCAAATAAACTAACAATACAACGTTCACTATCCACTCGGCAAATGTCCATTGATAAAAAGAGAGTAATAAAGGTTCTTCATTATCGATAAAAAATGAATTCAGCCCATTCGAGAAATATTGTGTAAAATCAGTAAAATACAACAAACTTCCAAAAAATCCTACGACACAAGTAATCAACAGAAAAGTAGCAGTCATACCAATAATAAATTGTGTCCAAAGAATGTTTCGCCCATGACGACTGCTCCATTGAATTTTTTGTAACCCTAACAAGCGATCTCTAACAAAAACAGAAGGAATCAATAAAGACAATAGAAAAATAAACAAGATAAGAATATTTTCAAAATAACTAGCAACTGTTGAAGTTAAATAACTGGGCAAAATATTCCGCCAACCTTCTTCCATAAACAATGTTTCTGAAAGCCTTTCTCTTTCTTTTTCCGTATAATGTTCATCATTGAGAAACACATCTGATGAATCAAATTGTTTCATAGAGTGATATAATTTTTGTAAGACATCGATTTGATCCGCCATTGAATGACCTGTATTATCTGTTAAATCTTGCTCAATCGCTTCTTTTTGTTTTACGATTTCTATCTCTTCTTCATTCATCTCGTTAATTGCCCCAAGGGGAGCATTTTCTTGATACCATGATTCAAACTCAGCATAATTTCCAAGTTGAAGTTTTTTTGCGATAGGGTTTTCCGAGACAATCTTGTCCGCTTGTTTGACCAAGGTAACATACTCCGCTTCGATTTCTGCTATTTCTTCATCTTCAAGCGTTTGTCCAAATCGATTTTGCCAATCAGAAGCATGCTCATAAATAGGAATTAAACCGCCATTCGGCCACAATTTATGGATAAAAGTCAACTCTTGATTGAAGAACACAATCGTTATCAAGAGTGCGACAAGAAGTAAAATCGGTTGAAATAATTTTTTAAACTCCACAGTAAACACTTTATTTTACCTCCTTCGTGGCATAGAATTTACTTGTTAAAATACCGCCAATACCTAAGAGAAATATGTTGATGACCATTGCAATTGATTCTTGCCACGGAATTGTTGCATAAGGTCCCATTTCCGTAAACCAATAGCCTTGTACTTTCCACAAGGAAATTGGATGCCACATCAATAGAGAATGCAAATTCCACCAACCCATTTGATTAATGATTTGTTCCAGCCCAAGAAAGACAACATAAATTACAATGAATACAATAAATCCTCGAAATAATTGATCTGTCCATAAGCCGACAAGAAAATTAAATCCGTGACAGAAGATGACTAATAAGCCGCCTAGTACAATAGATAAAATAGTGTAGTTTAACAATGTCATTGGTTGCCAAGGGATAAAGGGAATTTCCAGCAATTGTGGAAAATAAATATTGACATGAAATTGTGTCGACATACTTGTTTGCCACAAAGTTCCAATAGGGTGTATATAATTAAAAATACCAAAAGTCAACAGGACCATCGCTCCATAAAAAAGAAAGGTGAGAATGAAGCTCGCTGCATATTTGCTCACTTGTGTTTTACGTCCTGTTTTTGAAGTCATCACTAGGACATCTGTTTTGGTTAATCTCTCAGAAGTACTTCCATATAACCCAAGCAATAAAGCAAAAATTAAACTTTCACCCAAGATTGCATGAAATAATCGATTTCTAATAAAGGTAAAAACGCTCATTGTTTCTCCTGCCGCGCCCATTTCCAATGCAGCTTGTTCTTCTGCTAATTCATGGACAATGGGAGTTAATTTTTCATATTTTCGCTTCATTTTTTCGGTGACCGAGCCTTGTATTTGATAAAAGTTGATGATTTCCTGCCCTAATGCTTCTGTTGAATAACCTTGAAAAATATTCTCCAGTTCAGCAGTTTCTGTCAGTAATCGCTGTTGTTGCCTACTTGCGGATTGATTGGAAAGCTTTTCCCGAAATTCAGATGTAATGAACGACCCTGATTTTTCTTTAGTTTCCTGAACATAATCTAAATAAGATTGATCCAGTCCTGCTGTTGCAATATAGATTGTATTTAACAATAAACTGGCGATAAAAAACAGGAGAATCATTGGCTGTTCCAATAGTTTACGAACTTCAAAGGGGATGATCCGAAGCATTTGCAGCCACCCCATCTCGATAAATATACAGAAATGCGTCTTCCAAGCTTGGGCGTACTTCCAACCCTTCCTTTGGGATAAATGGACTGGCAATTCTAAGTAAATGACCTTCATCGCTTTCTGTTTCACTTAATAGCAATTGCTCTTGAGTTAATTGATAAGTAGCAGGAACTTCAAAAATTTTCCCTTGCACTGATCGCGTAATTTGAGAGGGCGTTTCGCAACAGTGCAATTGATGGTTTTTAATCATAATGATTTGTTTGGCAATCGTCTCCACATCCGAAACAATGTGTGTAGATAAAATGACAATCCTGTCTTGAGCAAGACGATGAATCAAATTACGAAAACGAACACGTTCTTTTGGGTCTAGGCCTGCTGTTGGCTCGTCTAAAATTAGTAACTTCGGATTATTTAACATCGCTTGAGCAATGCCTACCCGTTGGATCATCCCTCCTGAAAAACGTTTCATTTTCTTGTTTTTTACCTCAGAAAGTGCAACAAGCTCTAAAAGCTCATCAATCATTTTTTTTGCTTCTTTCTTATCCATTTTTTGTAATGCTGCAATATATTTTAAAAACCTTACAGGAGTGTAATTGCCATAATAACCAAAGTCTTGCGGCAAATAACCTAATATTCCACGATAATCCGCTCCCAGCTCTTTAATTGATTGTCCATTCCATAATATTTCACCAGAAGTAGGGAATAAAAGTGTTGTAATCATTTTTAATAATGTCGTTTTTCCTGCGCCATTTGGAGACAGTAATCCGTAAACACCATTTTCAAAAGTTAAAGAAATATCTTCCAAAACGAGATTGGACTGAAATTTCTTACTGACGTGGTTAAGCATTAGCATAGGTAATCGTTCCTTCCTTTTTCATAAAATAGTTGTGACGCAATAAATAGATAAACAAAAGGAGTAATCCAAAAACTATCCCTGCGACAATTAAATGCGGGAGATACAACAGAAGCTGAGTAATCCCTTCTTGTTTCCAAATAAAGAAAGCTCCCACAGTACCCCATATCATTGGCGTCACCCAATAACTGCAACGCAACGGTATTTTAAATTCTAAAAGGAGTTGAATATTCGCAAATAAAAACAAAGAAGTAAATGACAAACTAAACAATCTTATCAACGAAAGTTCTTGACCGAGTAATTGCCAAATAAGGACATTAGTACCTACAGAAACAATCAAAGAAATTCCGCTAAACGCCAACATACGTAAGATGAGTAGTTCCTTTAAAGAAACTCGTAGTGTCATCTTTAGTTCGAAGGTTCCTAATAGTTTTTCTTTCCAAATCCCAAGAAAATACAAAAGTGCATAGCAAAGAGGCGAAGCCATAAAGACAGCAAAATAAATTCTATCACTATGGCCTTTCTCAAGTGAATAATGTAAATCAGGAAAATACAGTATCCATGCTCCGAACAACAAAAGACCAACAATAAATAAAATATCTCCCATTCCCCAAAAAAGATAACGGAAACCAACTTCTTGAAAATAAGAACGAAGAAATCTTCTAAACGTTACAGGTTGAAGATTGGCTTCTTTTAAAATAAAAGCAATGCTATTTTCTTTTTCATCTTGTGTGAAAGGGATATGTTTACTTTCTCTATTCATAGTCACGAAACTCCTCTCTAATTTTTTTAATCAACCGATAATACTGAGCTTTGATTCGTTCTTCTTTTTGATCAAGCAATGAAGCGATCTCTGGGAATGATAACTCCCCATAAACTCGTAACCGGAAAATTTCCTGAATTTCCGGGCGAAAACTTGCAACATACTGATTAATCGCCTCTAACAGTTCCTTCTGACACAAACTTTGATCAAAATCCTTTTCCTCTATCCACTCTACATCTTTCAATTCTAACCAAGTCATTTTCACCTTACGTCGTGTGTCAATGACTTTATAGGTTCCAATACGAAAGAGCCACGTCCGAAATGAAGATTTGCGATCATCATAAGAGCTAAGCCCTTTTAGAGCAGCGATAAAAACTTCCTGTGTTAAATCAAGAGCGTCATTTCCATTACCCACTTGACGATAAAGATAAAAATACAGGTCATCGTAATAACGCCGAATCAATTCATCCGCAGCTTGATTCGACCCTTTTTTTAATATGTAACGGATTAAACGCTTATCAGTTAACACTTTTCTACTCCTTTCGACTTCATTACTCTTATATTCGAAATCCAACATGCAATCGTTGCACTTTTTTACTTTTTATTTTTAAACTATATCAAAGTCAGATTTCTAAGAATAAAAATTTATTGTGCCTTACCTAACTTAACTTTCCTCCAAAAAATACGAGCTTTCACCTTCCCTAGTTGTTGCTTATTATGAAAAGTTAAAGATTCAGGAAAATATTCCTGAAAAATGAACATTTTAGATGTTTATGGCGGGGTTATATATGAAAGGAGCCTTCAACCTTTTTCAAGATTGAATATTAAAAGTACCATAACATAACCAATCTGAATCAACCTTCTTTTTAAGGATATAATTTCTTCGTATAATTCCATTTTTCATTTCAAAATCTATTGCTCGTGTTCCCTTTTTTTGTAATGACACAAGTGTTTACTTTGTCGATATTGCCACGGTGGATCAGCATAAATAATGTTGTATTTCATTTTTCACCAGTCCAAAGTTTAGCTACAACTAAAAAACGACCTTTTGGCGGAGGAAAGTCCTTCAAAGGGCGCTTAGGTGTGCTGATAAATTTATAAATGTTTATCCCAACTTAATTAAGAATATGCAAAAAAGGCTTGATAAACAGAGACCTGCAAATATCTAGAAAATAAAAAAGAGATATTGCTTTTACACAATATCCCTCACTTTTCTCCGTTTCCTCTGGCGGAGTCTTGGCGGAGAACCTATTCATTATATTCATTTCATCCATTTTATGTACCATCAAAATGCAGTCAAATCAACGTTTTCGCTTCAAATGCTCTTAGTGAATTATTCCCGATTGATGAATTACCGTTAGTCATCTGTCAGATCCTTATTCTTTTTGTAAGAACGCTTCAGTGAAATGTAGTCAAATAAAAAATAAAAAATCGTGAAAAGTATCGGCAATGCAATCAAGTCTAATCTATCTTCCCAATTACCCGGAATTCCTTTAACTATTAGAATTATAATAAAAAAGATCACGCCTACTAACAAAGAACGTTTAACAACCTTTCGTCTTCTTTTAATATAATCCTGCTTATCCGATACTTCCGTATGTTCTATTCCTGAGAAAATATAGCGGAAATAAGAATATCCCATCATAAGGAATGGTCCTATCAATAATATAAATTGAGTATCTATATTAATATTTAAAAAATACTTTAAAAGCCCTAATACTAGTAAAATTACTATTGTTAAAAATGTGGTCTCAGCCATAAAATAAAGTATTCTCGTCCGTTTGTACTCGTCTTCTGGTAAAAAAGCATTTAAAAATGAACGTATCATTTAATCACCCTCCCAAAATAAATCATCTAATGTTTTGTTTAACTCTTTAGCAATAGCAATACACAAATTCAGACTGGGATTATACTCCCCTTTTTCAATCAGTCCGATTGTTTGCCTTGTAGCATTCACTTGTTTTGCAAGTTGTGCCTGAGTTAAACCTTTTTCCACCCTTGCTAATTTCAACTTACTT
>NZ_JBBKBV010000029.1:0-46241 GCF_037892815.1 Oceanobacillus sp. HCA-5259
TGAAAACTTTATTTAAAAATTTATTTAAACAAATCGAATTATTATTAAGGACAACCCAGAAGAAGATACTTTGCGATGTCCCATTGTCATCAAGAGATGGATCTTGTGGGAATATGGCATAAGGATTATGAATAGATTTATCACTATATGGAGGATATAGAAAAGGAGAAATGTAGGAAATATGGTATTTCCCACCGAAAAAGAGCAGGATGATTCATTGGTAGACCCAAACTGGCTAGACCAGGAGGATTCTTTTGGTTTGAATGAGGAAATGGAAATGATCCTATTCAAATGTTTAGATTGTCACAAAACCGATGAAGTACCAGCATATAACATTGGTGAATTTAGTGTGGATTTGAATGAAGGGGAAGAACTGAAGATACACTGTCCCTACTGCAATGGCACTATGATAGAAACGAGATAAGTCCCAAATGACTAATTCTCATTTGGGACGTGAAAGGCGCGATAACGCTTTTGTTCTATACTTTGTTCTATTATTTATTCTTGTTCACGAAGCGCTTTCCTTTCTTTTTCTTCTCTCATCCGCTCCATGTATATTTCGCCTTCTCTTTCTATAAATTCCTGGTCTACTTTCCTATCCGTCTGCATTGCGCGAAAAGCCATATAGCCGCTGAAGAATACTAATAAGATGACAATAAATACCCATAAAGGAACACCTCCAATTATCATCTTTTCCCCCTCCTTGTCCAAGTGTTTCTATCTAACTATATGAAAAGAAACGGACAAAAATTCCTCTCCAGTGGAAAAGAAAATTCCTATTTCACAGTTTCTGTGTTCTCATATCTACTGTCCAAGTAGTCGACGATATGAATCAGATAGCCTTCAATAGTTTGCGGTTTCACACTTGCACCCCATTCCGGCAGACCGTGATGACAGAGGATGCAATGCGACATGAGATGGATATCTTCTATCGTAAATGCTATCCCCTCTCGCTCTACCATTTTTGTAAGGATTAATGTCCCATATGGAATATGGCCTATCATCACACCAAGTTCATCCATCGCTATTCCTGCCTGCTTTCTTTTTTGTAAGCTGCTCTTACCAGCCGTCGGATAAAGAAAGTCAAACGATTCATAGTGCTTACCGGCAAAATCATATTCAAGCATTTTCCCGATATCATGTAAAAGAATACTAGTAAGCAGTGCATCGTAATTCGCAACTTCTTCTTTATGATCCATCATCCCAGCGAGCATTTGATAGAGGTGATCAATTGTCTCTTGCCAGACCGGTCTCACCCATCTTTCCTCTGACTGGTAATTCGACCACAATTCCTGTTTGTAAGCTTTCTCGACGATTTGAATTAATTTCATCACAGCTTGAAACGGATTTTCTTCCTGCTTCACGATATAACGGGCAAAGCGCATGAGACCGACCGTGTGCTTCAACAAACCACCTAAATAATTGTGATGGAATCCTTTTGCGGCAGGACTAATGGAAAATTCTTGCCAGAACTGATCCAAAACAGCTATAGAAAATTCACGATACGGGCTGGATAATTCATCGATATAAGAGAAGATTTCCACCGTATAATCTTCAATACTCTGTTTTGTATAAGGCAAATAGGAAAATGGATCAATTTCTCCCTCACAAGGTTCAAGGCGCTGGATTGTAAGCGACTTAAAACCGCGAAACTCATCAACTACTGCATCCACATCAAAAACAGAGTATGCTTCTAGCAATGGCAAATTTTTCTCAACAGCTCCTTGATTATCCCACATTTTCGCTTGTATTGTTCCTGTATTATTACTGAACGTCATTTTTAAAAATTGCTTATTTGTCTTTGTCGTCTGGACATTCACTTCATTTAAAAGGAGCCTTAATGTGACGCTATTTCCCTTTGCTTCCTGATCTATTTCAAAAGTTGCTCCCTCGTCAGGCAGGACCGGAACCGGGTATTGCTGTAATATCTCTTCCTTTCTTTCCGGCGTCATCCGAACTTCAACGGGAATCACCCCATAGAAATAGTGTTGCTGCTCGTTCATCCTCTTCCCCCCATAAACATAAATTTATCACGTATTAACGCTCTGTAATACCCCGCTTCTAAACATGGGGAAAGCCCAATATGGGAAAGTGGGGGCTATACAGTCCGTAAATACCTGATTCTGTTCAACTAACATTTAGTGGGGGTAAGGATTCCCCACTGAATGAAGTTTCACTTTATACGTAGACACTTGGAATATTCTCTCTCTCACAAGCCGTCCTCACGTCTGATTTACAAGTAAACATAATGACCTGCTGCTTCGTTGCAATCTCTTGAAGGACACTGATCATTCGCTCGACGCGCAGCTCGTCAAAGTGAACGAATGCATCATCCAAAATGAAAGGAAGCTGATGTTTCTCAGTCATGACTTTACTAATCGCAAGACGCAAAGAAACATAAAGCTGATTCACTGTCCCTTGAGAAAGTTCATTCACGTTAAAGCGCAATCCTTCCGCCGACATTACTTGAAACGTCCCCTTCTCTTTTGGTGCAAAAACGTTCGTATAGCGTCCATCCGTAATGGTATGTAAAATAGTAGTTGTTTCCTCCACTACTTTCGTCAAATATTTCTTCTGGTATCGTTGCTTTGTCTCCGCTAACATTTCTCTCTGCATGCTAGCAATCGCCCAATCTTTTGCAAGTTGGTTTAATTTTTCCTTTTCCATTTCAAATTGATGGAGCTTCGATGAATAAGCATCCGAGCCTTCGAGTTTTTTTAATTCCATCTTCACTTCGGTAAGTTTCTTTTGAATTTCGTCTATTTCAGTCTCTGTTGTTGTTGCGAGAGATTCGAGTGCTTGCGCGCGTTCTTCCAAACTAAATGGATCGAGCTCTTCTTTCACAATGCTCGCCCAAGAATGCTGCGGAAAAATCGAGTCGAGCTGCTGTTTATTCGCTTCCAGTGCTGCTTCCAGCTCTCTTTTTTCTTTAAGATAATTTGCCAGCTTGTAAAATTCCTCTTCAGTTTCCACTTGAGCTTTCTGTAATAGCTCGGCTAACTCTTGCTGGTGCACAGCTATGCGTTTTAACATATTTTCTTTCTGTTCCTGAGTGTGATTGATTAATTCATGAATCTGGTTGATTCTTTGCTCTAGCTCCACTTCTCTGTCTAATGTTTGCTCAATGAATAGAAAAGCTTCCGCCAGTGATCCAATCGAAGTTTCCCCGAATTGATGAAGATAAGTGATCAGTTCTTCTTCTATTTGCTTTTCATCCATTCGAATCTCTTCTATTTCTTTTACCAAGCGATCCCGTTCGTTTTGTAGGCGAAGCAGTTCCTTGATTCGGTTAAAATAGTCTGGCCAATAACTGCTATTAATCGGTTCAAGGAACGGATATAACATAAGCTGTTCCTCTGTTTGATCCGTGAGTCGTCTTACCTTTTCCAAATACATACGTTCTTTTTCTTCCCATTTGAGGATATTTATTTGCTGTTTTTGAATATCCGATTGTACAGCTTTTAATTCACGCAACTTTTCATCCTCTGCTTCAAGCTGACTTTGCATGCGGTATATTTCTTCATCCGACAATTTTTGCGCATTACTTAATCCTGGTTGAGACCGGATGAGCTTCTCCATAGCTTTGATATGCAGTTTATGAAATAAATATTGTCCCGTCGCAAGCAGGAATAGGAACAGTGCAGCACCATAAAGTAAAGACACGTCCATACTAAATGCAAGAACCGTCGAGAGGATAGAAAGGATGATTCCAATTAGAAATAGTTGATTCGCACGCTTGATTCTTTGTTTCTTGTCTTCTGCAAAAGATTGCTGCTGATTCATACTTGCTTCATACAGACGTTCCAGTTGTTCCTGTTCCTTCCCTTTTTCCAGTTTCCGTTTCAACGAGGCGACTTCTTCTTCCGGTAAAAGCATGGTTTTTATCTCACCGAGTTTTGCTTGCAAGTAATTTTCTTCTTCCATAAATCCGTTCTTTTCCGTTTCAAGACTGATACTTTCCTGTTCAAGCTTCTCTTTATCTTCTTTGATTTGCTTCCATGTTTCTTCAATATAAAAGGGTAAGGATAAGTCCTGAAGTTCAGCTACATCTATCTTTAATTGTAAATCCGTTAGCTCATTCGTAATTTTCTTCGTAAGTTCCACTTTCCGCTGATACAAGTTTTCTTCTGTATTTTTTAAAACTGTGTATCGTTCTTTGTGACGTCTTTGAATTTTTAACGTTTCAACTGTCGATTCGGCCAAGCGCTGATTTTCTAATTGGGAAGCGTTATCGCGGTAATTTTCTTCATTACTCTTCAAAACTGCGAGTTCACTTTCAAGTGGTCGCAGTGTGTCGTGTAATTTTTCAAGGCGTGCGATGCCGCTTGCAGGAAAGTCATAGGTTGTTTCATATTGCTCTTGTTTCTTGGTGAGATGCTGGAATTCTTTCAAGACTGGTAGCGCTGTGAGTTTCTTTGTTATTGTGCGAATTTCTCCTGTCAGATTTGCTTGCTGTCGCTTAAGCTTGTTTAACGCATCCTCGAGTTCAAGGGATTCGAGAACTTTTTTGCGGTAAGTGGACTCTTCTTTTTGGATAGCGGCAAGTTCTTCTCCTAGATGCTCGACAACTTGCAATTGCTTGTTGATTGCCGGATTTTTCCCATAAGGTTTAAACATCTCCCCAAGCCGGTTGTCCAGCTGTTTCTCTAATTCATAAATGTTGCTTGAGCCAGTCAATCCGATACTAAGCAATACATCACCAAGATTTTCTTCCCGCATTTGTTTAATTGCGTTCAAATCTAGAGCTGAAAAAGAGAATATAGCTTCATAGATAGCTAGATTCATTCCTTGAAGTCGTTCTTTTAACCAAGTTTCTTCATACGTATCGCCAGAAGAAGTGAAGCATACTGCTTTCCCGTTATATTTATCATCGAAGCGTTCAATCGTGTAAGTACCGACTTTTGGATCTTCAATAACTAATTGTCCACCTAATTTGCTGCCCATCTTCGGCTGGTAAAACTTCCGCTCTTTCGGCTGCATCCCAAATAGCATAAACAATATAAATTGATGGAGCGTCGATTTGCCCGACTCATTTTCCCCGTAAATAAAAAGTGGATTGGCATTAAAATCAAATTCCTTATCGACCCATTTTCCAAAACCAAATAACTTGGCACGAACAAATCTCATCGCCTTCCCCCTCTCAACAGTTGATCGAACAGACTGGACTGTGCTGTTTCTTTCCATTCTGATATTTCCTCTTGGGTTGGAGGCTCTAAAAATTTCCGGGCTTGACGGTGCTGATAAAGTTGTTCTAAATATTCCATTCCAGAGTTCCTATCAAAAGTCCGCTGGAGTTCACCGATAAAATGCTCCCCATCCTGTGTCTCCCTTAACTCAAACATTTCTTGTATATCTAACTGCACATGAAAAATATAGCGCCAATTCGGATTCGTAGTGAAAGATTCATTTATTATTTCTAAAATATCTTCCAGTTGCCCGTCCGTTTGCCAATTTCGTAATATTGAATCGTTCGCTTGAAGTGTAAGGTCGATGAGCTGCGGCTTGCTTGTTTTCATTGTTTTAAGTTTCTCCGTCAAGATCGTTTCAAGCTGATAGGCTGCCTCACATTCTGACACATCAACCGTGAGCGGGACAAACAAAATTTGATTTAGCGGGATAAATTCGAGGGTCGTTTGACTTTCTGTTAACTGAACGAGATAACATCCCTTCTCCCCAGTTTCCTTGCGGTGTCTGCCTTGAATATTACCTGGGTAGACGATATACGGATCTTCTTTTAAAACAGCACGCTTATGTATATGGCCAAGAGCCCAGTAACTGAAGTCTTTTTCCATTAGTTCGGATAGCCGGAAAGGTGCATATGTATCATGCTCTTCATTGCCTTGGATGCTCCCATGCAACATCGCGATATGGAATGGCACAGTCGCCTGATCCTCTATTACATATTCACTTGTTTTATTTTCCATAACTGCGCGGTTCTCATAGCTAAAGCCATATATTTTCGCCAGTACTTCTCCATTTTTATAAAAGTCGAGGGCACGCACCTGTTCATCCGGGAAAAGATGAACATTGTCTGGATAAGTGACTTGGTGAATATTCCCATTCAGGAAATCATGGTTCCCACAACTTAAAAACACTTCAATTTCTTGTTCCTTCAATTGCTCAAAGGCTTTTTTTAACCGGATTTGCGCTTTCAGACTTTGCTTTTCATTATCAAAAAGGTCACCAGTAATTAAAACGAAATCCACCCTATTTTCAATAGCGGCACGAACAAGCTCATGCAGTGCTTGAAAGGTGCTCTCCTTAATTTCCCCAAATAATTCAGCAGGCATATCCATTAAACCTTTAAACGGACTATCAAGATGCAAATCAGCCGCATGAATAAACGTAACTTCACGATCCATTTCCCTACCTCCGTCCAACATCATACCTCTATTTTAACAGAGCACCAATAAGAATGCACGTTCTATTCACGGGACATGGGGTCAGAGCATTTGTCCCAGTCTAGATATTATTTTTCTTTTTTTGAGAGGCGGATTGCTTTTGTGAAGTCTTTGAGGGAGCCAGTTCTTCCGTACATGAGTACGCCGCCTTTATATACTCGTGCTCCTATTAGACCAAGGATAATGATCGAGATGATTAATATCACAATGGATAAGCCGATTTCCCAAATTGGCAGACTTAGCATCCCAATTCGCAAAATCATGACCATTGGAGTAAAGAACGGAATGAAAGAAGAGATCGTTACGATTGTCGATTCCGGAGCTCTCAGTCCAAATATGGCAACAAGAAATGCAATAACAATAAGAATAATCATCGGCATGATCAACTGACCAACATCTTCCGACCGACTTACGAGTGAACCGAGCATCGCTGCCAAGGTTGCGTATAACATATAGCCAAGTAAAAAGAAAATAATTGCATAAATAATCAGATCAACCGGAATATCAACTAACCCGACCTCATCAAGGAAACTTCCGACAAGTTCCTCTTTCCTGCTGATGATGAGCGTGTAACCAACACCGACTAGCAAAAAGATCTGTGTTAAACCAACTAGCGCAACTCCAAATATTTTGGCAAACATATGGGTCACCGGTGAGGCACTTGAGATTAAAATCTCCATTACCCGAGATGATTTCTCATTCGCAACGTCTTGGGCAATCATTTGACCGTACAAGATAACAACCATATACATAAAGAAAAGCATGACATAGACAATGCCTTGTGCTTGGAACATTTCCTCCAATGTTTTAGCATCCTGGTCGAGCGCCACTGTTTCAAAATTCACCGGAGCGTAAATCTCTTGAATCGCTTGTTCATCAAAGCCAGCTTGCTCAATCGATAATGCAACTTTTATCTGTTGCAATTGCTCCTCAAGGACGGATTGCGTGAACGAATCGGTAATATTATTCGCATAATAGGTCGCTTCTGGCCTGCCCTCTTCATTCATTTGCATAACGACGAGAGCGGCAAATTCCTCTTCTTCGACAGCTGCTTTCCCCGCATCCTCCGAGCTGTCATAAGAAATCAACTCCAATGAATCGTTTGCTGCCTCGACACTTTGCTTATACGGTTCAAATAGTGTATCCGAATGGTCGATGACAGCAATTTGGTCCTTTTCATCTTCGCCACCTACAAAAAAGTCTGCAATCGTTTGAAAATTAGCCGCAGCAACAACGAGTAGCAGCATAAGGGCTGTCGTAATGATAAACGTTTTTGATTTCATCTTTTCCAAATATGTATGGCCTAAAATAATCCAAAATTTATTCATATGACGAACCCACCTTTTCTATAAAGATGTCATTTAACGATGGTTCTTCCAACTCAAACTTGCGGATGAATCCTTTACCTTGTAATTCCCTAAAAATATCTTGTGACACAGCCTCATTTAAAATCTGCAAGTCACATCCTTCATTCATCCTTCGGTACTTTACAACTCCTGGAAATTCCCTTAAAAAGTCAAGTGGAAAATCGCCATGAATTCGTAAATTTTTCTTGCCAAATGATCGTTTAATTTCACGTAACGATCCTTGAACGACTGGTCTTCCTTTTTGTAAAATGCAAAGGAATTGGCACAGTTCTTCTACATGTGACATCTGATGGGACGAGAATACAATCGTCGTTCCTTGTTCTTTCAAATCTAAGACAGCTTCTTTCAACATTTCTACATTAATTGGATCCAGCCCAGAGAATGGCTCATCTAAAATAAGCAATTCCGGGCGATGGATAACCGCTGAAATGAATTGAATCTTCTGCTGGTTCCCTTTCGAAAGCTCCTCTATTTTCTTATTCATATATTCCGGTACTTTAAAACGCTCCAGCCATTTTTCAAGCTCCGGCAGAATCGTTTTCTTCTTCATCCCGCGAAGCCTTGCTAAATACACGAGTTGATTTTTCACGGTTAATTTCGGGTAAAGTCCACGTTCTTCCGGTAAATAGCCAATCAGATTACTCGTCTCGTAATCAATCGCTTTCCCGTTCCACGTTATTTTTCCCTCCGTCTTATCCAATAATCCGAGCAACATTCGGAACGTCGTTGTTTTCCCCGCACCATTTCCCCCAAGAAATCCGAATATCTCTTCTTTCGGTATTCTTAAATTCAATTGATCGACGGCGGTAAATTCACCAAATCGTTTCGTAACATGATCAATAATTAGCGACATTCTTCCATCCCCTCCCTTTCTAATACTACGGCTTTCCTTAGTAAATGGTTTCGCTTATTTTTCTACCGCAATTATTTTCGCATAATTTCGAGTTATGAATTATAATGGAAGCAAGAAACAGAGAGGAGCATTACATATGAGAGAATACTTTCTGACCGTATTCAATCCAGACGGGGAAAAATTGCTCGATGAAGCATTCACAGCAGAAAACGATGAACAGGCAAAGAAAATTGGTGAAGAAAAACTTGCGGAACATAATTATTCCGAACACACTCACCGTTGCGTCACCCCCGAAGCGAAACTAATCTTATTCCACCGCTAGTATCAAAGGGACAGATGGCTTGGCTACCACTAGAAATTCATTTTTGTTTTATAGTTTCCTACCCATAAAAAACTCACAGATATTATTTTCTGTGAGTTTTTTTATGCGCTTACTGTTCACCTTGGTTAAATCCATAAACTTCCTCTAATGGCTTGGTAATAATCGAGCTAATATCGCCGATAATAACATTTAAACGCTGCTCTTCTTCCATAAGTTTAGCGATTGTTGGATTATCCTGAACGAGCTCAACTACATTCCGGGCTTTTTCTACTTCTTCATCTGTAATATCCAAGCCTTGCATTTGTTTCTCCTGTAAATTCAACTGGGTATCCCGGAAACTTTCAAACATTTGCTTAGACTCCGGATCATTCATTACTGCATCATAAGCTGATTTTAAGTTTTGGAAATCAGTACTTTCTCGAATTGCTTTTTCCAAATTATAAGCATGATCATAAATATTTGACATCATACAGCCTCCCAAAAGTAAGATAGCCTTACTATATCAAATGAATTGGAGAATGTATACCATGAACTTATGTAAGATTTCTAAAATGGAAGTGGGCAAGCATCACTGCCTGCCCACTATTTATTTGCTTTTGTTATTGTCCGCCACCACTAAGCTGTTGCTGCGCAGTACGAACTAGACGTTTTGTAATTTCTCCACCAACGGAACCGTTAGCACGAGAAGTTGTGTCTGCTCCTAGATTAACACCAAACTCTTGAGCAATTTCAACTTTCATTTGATCAAGTGCTTGTTGTACACCAGGAACTAGTAATTGGTTTGAGTTATTGTTAGCCATTGGACTTTCACCTCCTTCTGTAATCCTATTGTCAGCTAAAACAACTAATCTTATGACAAAAATTCACTGGTAAAATGTAGCTATGATTCCAGTTCGCTGTAAACTTAAAGTGAAACTTCATTCAATGGGGTTTCCTTACCTCCCCCACTGAATGTTAGTTGAACAAAATCAGGGATTTACGGACTGTATATCCCCCACCTTCACAAGTTGGGCTTCCCTCATGTTTAGAGGTCGGTGTAGCACAGACCGTTAATGCGTGATAAAAAACGACCCTGCTTCATCCTGTGAAGCAGAGTCGTTTCATAAGCATAAAACTTATTTCGGATGTGTCATTTCTTCCGGTACAACATATTTATCAAATTCTTCTTCCGTCAATAATCCTAATTTAACTGCTGTTTCTTTCAATGTTGAATTCTCTTCAAAAGCAGTCTTAGCTATTTTCGCTGCATTTTCATAGCCAATATGCGGGTTTAATGCCGTAACGAGCATCAACGACTCATTTAAATGCTTATCAATTACTTCATGATTTGGTTCAATGCCAATAGCACAACGGTCATTGAATGATATTATACTGTCAGCCAACAGCCCGGCAGATTGCAAAAAGTTATAAGCTATCACTGGTTTATAGACATTAAGTTCAAAGTTTCCTTGGCTTGCAGCAAAGCCTACCGCTGCGTCATTCCCCATTACTTGAGCAGCGACCATTGTTACTGCTTCACTTTGGGTCGGGTTCACTTTACCTGGCATAATCGAGCTTCCTGGTTCATTTGATGGAATCATTATCTCCCCCAGACCCGAACGCGGACCGCTTGCGAGCCAGCGCACATCATTTGCAATCTTCATCATATCTGCTGCAAGCGCTTTTAAAGCACCATGTGCAAATACGGTTTCATCATAGCTTGTTAAAGAATGAAATTTATTTTTTGCAGTTACGAAATCTTTCCCTGTATAGTCACTAATTTGTTTTGCAACCCGTTCAGTAAATTCCGGATGAGCATTCAGTCCGGTACCTACTGCTGTTCCGCCAAGCGCCAATTCTTTTAATTCCGGAATACTGCTCTTGATCATATTTTCTGCTTTTTCAAGCATTCGATGCCAGCCACTAATTTCCTGCCCTAGTGTCAGTGGTGTTGCATCCTGTAAGTGTGTACGCCCAATTTTTACAATATCGGCAAATGCATCAGCTTTCTCTTTCAATGTCTTTTTCAGTACGTCTACAGCCGGTAATACATGATCCTCAAGCTTTAGAACAAAGGCGATATGCATCGCTGTTGGGTATGTATCATTTGAGCTTTGGGATTTGTTAACATCATCATTTGGGTGAAGGCGTAAATCACTTCCCTCTTGCTCCAGCCACTCGTTACCGATAAAACTAAGTACCTCATTTACGTTCATATTCGATTGAGTACCGCTTCCAGTTTGCCAGACGACTAATGGAAAGTGTTCATCAACACGACCCGCCAATACTTCATCTGCTGCATATTCAATTGCATCTGCTTTTTTTGCATCTAGCAGCCCGAGTGCACTATTCACTTTAGCTGCACTCTTTTTCAATACAGCAAAAGCTTGAATAATTTCTTTCGGCATTTTTTCTGTACCAATTGGAAAGTTCTGCTTACTTCTTTGTGTTTGTGCTCCCCAGAATTTATCTGCAGGAACCTTAATTTCCCCTATTGTATCTTTCTCCAAACGATAATCCAATTCGAGTTCCTCCCTGTATTATGATGATACCTCCTATATTGTATCAAATTTTTACCGGAAACTACACTTCTTTACTTCCGCAGTTCTTTGAGCGTCAATTGACACAAATTTGTACTACTACGGAGGTGATTCGGATAGATTTTACTATATACTATAAAAAGATAAACGTTATCACAGCATTTTTATTTAATTTCTTATTACTAATAAAAAGGAGGAAATCACGATGCCAAATATATGGACGCATATTCTCTTTTGTGAAGATGTAATTGATACAGTTGGAAAGTTACATCCATTTTCACAGCAGATTGAGAATTATATGAGATTAGGTGCTCAAGGGCCAGATCCTTTTTTCTATTATAACTTTTGGCCGTGGGTAAAGGATGAACCGGTTCATCAAGTAGGCACATCCTTGCATACGAGTCAGTGCGGAACATTCCTCCTCGATATGATTGAAGCCGCTAAAAATAAATCCAAAGAGGTAAAAGCGTTTGTTATCGGCTTTGTCACCCATCATGTACTTGATCGTAATACACACCCATACATCCATTTTCGTGCAGGTTATGAAGGTAATGACCACCAACGATTAGAGATTCAAATCGATACACTGATGATGGATAAATACCATAATTTAAAAACATGGAAAACTCCAGTCTATAAAGAAATTGATATTGGAAGAAAGCTCGACTCCCGGATTACAAGGCTGTTAGCAGCACTAATAAATAAAAACTATCCAAGCTTAAGAAGAGATGATGATACTTATATTCAAAAAGCATACCGGGATATGCTGCTCGCATTAAAAATATTGTCAGATCCTTCTGGCATTAAAAATAAATTACTTGGAAACTTTATCTCCGCTTATTCCCATCAGCCAATTCGTAATAATGTCGATTACTTAAATTTAAAGCATACGACATGGTTCCACCCTGCAACGAAGGAACCATCTAATAAAAGTTTTATTGAACTTTATAATGAAAGCCATGTGGAAGGTATCGATATTGTAACGGAGGTGTTGAATTACTGGGAAAAAGGGGCTTCCTTTTCCATGGAAAAATTGAAAGACTTAATTGGAAACATTTCCTACGATACAGGAAAACCCCTCGAACTTGGATTGGTAAATAAATATAGCGAACCGATTGTGTAAAACCAAAAAAAGACCGGAAACCGAATCCCAGTCCTTTTGCTTTCATACAGCGAAAGTGCAAGTTCTACTGGAGGTTCGCAGTCCAGACACCTCTCGCTTTCCGCGGGCGGCTGGTGAGCCTCCTCGCAGGCAAGCCTGCTGCGGGGTCTCACCAAGCCTATCCTCCCGCAGGAGTCTCGAGGTGTCTGGACTGCTCCGAGGAAAGGTCGATTTGAATTACTGTTTAATGTTCTGGAAAAGTATACTCCTTATCGTGATGGAATAATTTCTAATTAAAATAACCATCTTACCAGTTCAGTTGCCCGGTGGACGGTGACTCCTGCGGGAAAAGCACGAGTCTGGAGACCCCGCAGGGCGGTAGCCCGAGGAGGCTCCAGCTGTGCCCGCGGAAAGCATCCGTCCACCGGGCAACTGAACGGCGATTAGAGCGTCTTAATTAGTGAAAGAGCAGACATTTACGCTGTATGAAAGCAGCAGTAATTTGATTAGATTATTCGTTCTGATATTTTAGATGTGAAAGTTGTCATTTGGGTTTTACTTCTACTTTGCCTTCCAGTTTTATTTACTGCCCCGCTTCTTGAATGCCTTTCTCTACATCAACAAAGCGTAATAAAATAATTCCCGCGATAAAGAAGAAGATGAGGGAAAGGATGCCATAGCGGCTGTTGCCTGTTATTTGTCCAATGAAAGCAAAAAGGAACGGTCCGAAAATAGCAGCAAATTTGGAAGAAATCCCATAAAAACCGAAGAATTCTGCATGTTTATTTTTCGGAATCATCCGGCCAAAGATAGACCTGCTAAGGGATTGTGCACCACCTTGCACCATTCCAACAGCGATTGCTAAAGCATAGAAATGAAATGCTGAAGTCATAAAGTAGCCAAGAACAGTAATCACCATATACGTGGCAAGTGTAATATATAATGCTCTTTTTGCCGTAATTTTTGATGCGAGCCAGCCGAAGAAAAAGGTAAAGGGGATCCCAACAAACTGTGTAATTAATAACGCAACAATCAGATCATTACCGGCAATTCCGATCTCAGCCCCATAAATCGTCGCCATCCGCATAATTGTAGAAATCCCATCATTATATAACCAAAAGGCAAGCAAGAAAATCAAAACTTGCTTATACTGCCTTATTTGCTTGAATGTATCTCCTACTCGGGAAAATCCAATAGCAATATACGATTTATTCTTTTTTACAATAACCTTCTTCTCTTCTTTAATATTCTTGAATAATGGAATAGAAAATAATAGCCACCAAATACCGACCGAAGCAAAGGATAGTTGGGTCGCGATAACCGTATCTTTTAATCCGAACCAGTGCGGATTCAATATCATTAAAATATTTATTGTGAGGAGAATGCCCCCACCTATGTAACCATAGGCAAATCCACCGGAAGATACCCGGTCCATTTCCTCTTTTTCCGCTACTTCAGGCAGGAAACCATCATAAAATATATTCCCGCCGGAAAAACCAATTGATCCGACGATAAACAGGACGGAGGCAAGTATATAATCGCCTTCTCCTACGAATGCTAATAAAATACTTGCGATTATTCCCATGAAAGCAAAAAATTGCAGGAATTTCTTTTTTGCTGCGGAAAAGTCACTAATTGCGCCTAATATCGGGGCTAGAACTGCTATTATTAGAACTGAAATAGACTGGGAATAACCCCAATAGCTTGTTGCAACTCCCTCATCAAGTCCACTTGCGGCTACGTTTGAATAGTAGACAGGTAGTACTGCTGCCATAATGGTTGTTGCAAATGCGGAGTTACCAAAGTCGTACATCATCCAGCTTCTTTGTAATTTCTTTTTATCTTCCACCCAATCGCCCCCCTTTTGCCACAAGCATAGCAAAGACTTTACTAACTCGGGTTTCCCTCAGCAAAAAGTTTACAATCATTTAACCTAAGCTAATGATTGTAAACTTTTACTGTTATTCCCAAAGATATTGTTTATATTGTGCACTTAGTTCTTCAAATGCTTTAATATCGTTCGTTTCCAGGGCGCTGTTAATTGCTTCTTCCAGTTTAGCACGATTGTATTCAAAACATATTACATCCAAATTTAATCTAGCTTGCAAACGGATTTCATAAGGTATTTCTTTTTTAGCTTGGACTGGCTTTCCACTGTATCTGAAAAAATGCAGAGAGACTTTTTCTTTTTTCATGGGAATGGCCCCCTTTACTCTTTCTTTTATTATCCTAAATTTTCCGAATAAAAGCAACATATTTGTTTTGTTTACTACATGAAACTTCCTTCCAGTTAGCCAAGAGTGATAGCTTCGTGCGTTTCTTTTTCTCTGGACCCACACGAATCACATTTGGTAAACTATTGAAACTAGATATATTGGAGGACAGCTTAATGAATCATGCAGATAATTTAAGACTTGCTGAAAAAGGTGCTTGGATAAGCATTATCACATATCTTACACTTTCCATCATTAAATTATGGATCGCAACCTGGGGTAACTCACTTGCCTTACGCGCAGATGGTTTAAATAATACGACGGACGTCATTGCATCGATTGCGGTACTTGTTGGTTTACGTATTTCCCAAAAACCGCCAGATGAAAACCACCGTTATGGACATTACCGTGCGGAGACGGTTGCCTCTCTTTTTGCAGCATTTATTATGATGTTTATTGGGATTCAAGTAATTTATGACACAGTAAGGAAATTTATAACCTTTGAGGTGGAGGAACCGAGCATGCTTACTGCCTGGACAGCATTAGGGTCCGCCGTCATCATGCTGTTTGTTTTCCTTTATAATTTGAGATTGTCGCAACGATTAAACAGCCAAGCATTATTTACTGTTGCCCAGGATAACCGGTCAGATGCGCTTGTTAGTATTGGGGCATTTATCGGAATTATGGGAGCACAGTTCGGCATCTACTGGCTAGACCCACTCACTGGGACACTAGTTGGATTAATCATATGCAAGACTGCTTTTGATATTTTCAAGGATGCAACATTAACACTAACCGATGCATTTGATGAGGAAGAATTAGCACTGATTAAAAAGACGATTGCGAATGTATCAGAGGTAGAGAGGGTTGTGGATGTGAAGGGCAGGATCCATGGCAGTCAGGCATTACTTGAATTGACAATTCTTGTTGACGCCGATTTAACCGTGGAACATAGCCATAAAATCACAGAAAGAATTGAGAAATACTTAGCAAAAAAACATGGAGTCACCCATGCTCATATTCATCTTGAACCATTTTATGAAGGTTTAAAGGAGGACTCTGCAGAAAATCAACGCTCCTAAAATGCTTAACAAAAAGAGACTACCCTTTTCTCTGAGTAGTCTCTTTTCATTTTCTTAATTATTCTTTATCCTGATCCGTCAAGATTAGCGGACCATCCTTTGTAATAACGATTTGATGTTCGTATTGTGCGGAGCGACTTTGATCAACAGTGCGGGCGGTCCAATTATTGGAATCCATCTTACTCTCCCAAGCACCCTCGTTAATCATCGGTTCGATCGTAATGACCATTCCTTCTTTCAGACGTAAACCTTTATTCGGTAATCCGAAATGAGGAACATTTGGATCTTCATGGATTGTTGGTCCAATACCGTGTCCTGTAAAATCGCGGACAACAGAGAAGCCTTCACCTTCCGCATACGTTTGGATTGCATGTCCTATATCACCAATCCGATTTCCAACTTGAGCTTGTTCTATCCCTTTATAAAGAGATTTCTTTGTGACATCCATTAATCGAAGTCCTGCTTCATCAACATTCCCAACAGCATATGTCCAGGCAGAATCAGCAAGTCCACCGTTTAAGTTAACAACCATATCAATCGTTACAATATCTCCATCCTCTAATTTCTCTTCCCGCGGGAAGCCATGACAGATTTCATCATTAAGGGATGCACAAGTTGCATACGGATAGCCATTATAACCCTTTTGCTCTGGAGTTGCTCCATGTTTCCTCATAAACTCCTCCGCAAAAGCATCTATCTCCATCGTAGTAATTCCCGGTTTAATCATTTTTGCTATTTCCTTGTGACATTGTACAAGTATATCCGCTGCCGCTTGCATTTGAGCAATTTCACGAGCGCTTTTTCTAGTTATCATTTTAAGCCTACCTTTCCAATTTTCTATCTTAATTAAGTTCCCATTTATTTTAAAGTTAGAAGGAGCAAATTTAGTTTCCATTCTCCAGTCTACCATAATTTTAATGATCTTTCAGTTCAGACGAAAGAGTTGGTGTGTATGAACAACCAATACCATGTGAAAACCGCATGCATCCTTTTGAATACATACGGCTTTTTTGTACCTTCATTTATACAATTTCAGTTAACAATAATATCCTCCACACCCGTACCTAGGTCCACTGTATGCTGTTCCGATGATGATTAGCAGGATAAATAGTACAACAAGCAGTGCGAATCCTCCTGATGTGAATCTGCCATCTACTCCTCGGCATTCTTTTTTGCTCATAGCATTCCCTCCCTATATTCTAGACTACAATAATGTATGCATGCCTATAGAATATGGGAGGGCGAATGACTAATTTTTTTCAGTCCCTATGTTCAGATATAATCATTAATATAATAAATCTCACCGTTCCTCACATCTTCGTCCGTAATAATATCGATAAGGACACCGGCCACGAGATCGGCTTGCCTTAATGAGTTGTTTGCTTTATAGTCTTTAAACTTTTCAATTTCAGCGAACTGCTCCTTCGTGGCTGAACGGATTTCCGTTTGCATGTCTGTATCCATAATTCCAGGACTGAATGCAATAATACGATTACCTGTCTTCAATTCTTCTTGCTCAAGGGCAACTGTTCTCGTGTACATGTTCAGACTTGCTTTTGTTGAGCAATAGGCACTCCAGCCAAAAATTGGATTCTCAGCGGCTCCAGAGCTCACGTTTGCAATAACGAGCGGTATTTCGAGTTCCTTTTGCTTTTTTAAAAAATAATTCGTAAGGACCATTGGAGCAATCGAGTTGATCATCACGTGGTCAATCAGTTCCTTACTCTTTAAATGCTGCGACTGATCAATCGGGTGAACAACTCCGGCGTTATTTAATATAAAGATCGTTTCAATTTCCTGTTCCGCATTTCTCACCTTTATCTCTTCATCGATAAGTCGGGCCGTTTCTTCGAGTTGTGGAATATCGGATACATCACAAGCAAAATGCTGATAAAACTGATTGTTTTCTTTAGCAGTTGTCGGTAAGCGCCTATTCTCCGACCGGGAAATGCCGATCACATCTATCCCCGATTCCAAAAGAAGATTTGCAAGTGAAGCTCCTAGACCTCTGGAAACTCCTGTAATAATTGCAAGTTTCGCCAACTTTATTCCCCCTTATAAAAAACAATTCCTTATTGTTCTTTCACTTTCCGCCAATAGTACACAAGTGTTTCCATCCCTTTATCAAAACTATCGAGCGGGAAGCTTTCATTTGGTGAATGGAGACGGTCCTCTGGTGTCCCGAAACCAAGTAAAACAATTGGCATACCATAGATTGCGTCAATCCATTCTACAACTGGAATAGAGCCGCCCATGCGAACGTATACAGTTTCTTTTCCAAATGCTTCTGTATAACTTTCAGCAGCTTTCTGAATGAGCGGGTGATCTGGCGCTACCTTATATGCTTTCGATGAAAGTTTTTCCTTCTTCACTTCCACCGTTACCCCACTTGGTGCATGTTTATATACATGGTCCTCAAGTAATTGCTGAATCTTCTCCGGATCCTGACCTGGAACAAGTCGACATGTGATTTTCGCGGTAGCATCCGTTGGAATAATCGTTTTCGTTCCTTCTCCCTGATAACCACCATACATCCCATTCACTTCAAATGTCGGGCGTCCCATCGTATGCTCCTCAGGTGTATAACCTTTTTCAGAAACCGTTTTAGGAATTCCAGTTGACTCTACAAAGTCTTCACTAGGTGCTTTTTTAATTAGTTCCCGTTCTTCTTGTGTCAATGGTTCGACGTCATCGTAAAAACCATCTACTGTAATTACTTCGTCTTCATTCTTCATTGATGCCAGTATATGACTAAGAGCCATGATCGGGTTCCGAACCGCTCCCCCGTACATCCCAGAATGCAAGTCATGATCTGGTCCAGTCACTGTTATTTCAATCCCAGTAAAGCCTTTCAGACCGTAAAGAATTGTTGGCTGATTTTTCGCAATCATTCCGGAATCTGAAATTACAGCAAAATCAGCTTGGAATTTCGCTTTTTGTTCCTGTAGGATCTCATAAAGATTCTCACTGCCAATTTCCTCTTCGCCTTCGATACATACTTTAATGTTTACCGGTAGCACTCCTTCTGTTTTCAAATAAGCTTCGAAAACAGCAAGATGCATGAAAACTTGTCCTTTATCATCACTTGAGCCACGGGCATAAAGCCTACCGTCACGAACTTCCGGCTGAAATGGGTCACTTTTCCACTGTTCAATCGGATCAACCGGTTGAACATCATAATGTCCGTAAAAAAGAACAGTCGGTGCATCGGACCCTGCTCCGTTATACTCACCATAGACTAGTGGGTGACCGGAAGTTTTCTGTTTTATAACCTGTTCAAAGTTTAGTTCCTCCAAGTAATCGACTAAGAAGTCTGCCGCTTTTTCCACATCTTGTTTATATGTAGAGTCTGTGCTTACACTTGGAATCGATAAAAAATCGTTCAATTTCTTAAGTAAGGCTTCCCTGTTTTCTTTTAAGTATTGAATTACCTTTTCGCTCATTTCATTTTCCTCCTTTAAAGGGTGGCAGGTGTGAGCATTTGGGCAAATGCTCACACCGTGATCTTGATTTAAAATACTTCATGCCATTCATTTCTTTTTTCCAGCATTTTTTCTGCGATTTCTTTTGCGCCTTCTAGGCTGTGGCTTGCTGCCCAGCCGCATTGGACTTCGTTACATGCTGGTACTTCGTCAGCTTTCAAGACGTCTTTCAATGTTTTTTCCATGACATCCATAACTTTTTCATCTGTCGTGTTATTAATAATTGATAAGTAAAAACCTGTTTGGCATCCCATTGGACTTAAATCAAGCACGTTTGGCTCATGGTTTCTTATATGTTCAGCCATGAGATGTTCTAGGGAATGGAGCCCGGGCATATCCATATGTTCCTTATTTGGTTGTTTAAACCGGATATCATATTTATAAACTTTATCGCCTTTTTCCCCTTTTGTTACGCCTGCGAGTCGGATATATGGTGCCTTTACCTGCGTATGATCGAGATTAAAGCTTTCTACATTCATTTTCTTTACCATTCATATCTCTCCCTCTGCAATCTTGTATCTTAAATCATACACTAAAAACGCAGTATCTAAAAGCAATTCAATAGTAATTCACATAACCTTCGAATTACTTACATACAGCGTAAGTGTCTAGCTCTTTCAGTTTTTTGGCGTTCTAATTACCGTTCAGTTGCCCGGCGGACGGCTGCTTTCCACGGGCACGGCCTCAGCCTCCTCGGAAGAAAACCGCTTCCTGCGGGGTCTTCGGACTCGTGCTTTTCCCGTAGGAGTCACCGTCCGCCGGGCAACTGAACTGGTAAAGAGCGTTATTATTAATGGAAACTAACCCACCACTATGATAAACGATCTAATTTCTAAAAATGAAAAATAGTGTTCCAAATCAGGCTTTCCCTCGGAGCAGTCCAGACACCTCGAGACTCCTGCAGGAGGAAAGGCATAGGCGAGACCCCGCAGGGCGGTAGCCCGAGGAGGCTCACCAGCCGCCTGCGGAAAGCGAGAGGTGTCTGGACTGCGGACCCCGAGACGATAGCTGCACTTACGCTGTATGTAATCAAAAAAAGCATGCTAATTCAATGATCAGCATGCTTCTTGTTTATTTTATCGTCCGGCATTTTCAGGGAAGAGCCTGTCTAACATTGTGCCGATTTGATCAAAGAACCCGCCGATAGGGCGTCCTTGGTTCAAATCATCAGCATAGTTCGTAGTTAAATCAAGAAAATCGGGATTCGTTGAAACATAAACATTATCTATATCTTCGTCAACAGAACGGACGATATCACCAATTTTATCTTTAATTTCATCTGATAATTCATCATTATCATATCCGTTATTCTGGTTACGATTCTCCGTACGGTTTTCACGATCAATATCCAAATCTGCCGCAACATAAGCATTATTCCTCATCGTAAGGACATAAGCATTGTCAATCTCATCAATTTCATTCGTAATTTTATCTGCAGCTTCTTCAGCTATTTCATACCGGGATTCACCATCGTTTCCATCATTCCTGCGGTTATCATCTCCAATCCCGTTATCATCCCTACCCCAGTTATAGTTATCGTCTGTAACTCGGTTTTCATCATTTCTAGCCAAGTTATCGTCTCTACCCCGGTTATCCCTGTTCTGATTCCTATCCGCATTGCGCTCCATCACATAGTCCCTATCATCATTAGCGATTCCGTCACCAGTATTTCGATACGTTGTTGGATTAACGTTTGGATTATTTGTTCCTCGCTCTGCATTATTTCCGCCTTGACATGCTATTAGAGCTAGGACGAGCACAGCAAATATACTTAACAATTTCCACTTCATTCGTAAATTACCTCCTTAACTATTTGCCCTTAGTATGTTTCGTACGAATGAGTTTATTCTGGATTTCGGTCATCCTTTTTTTGGTACGGAGACCATATTTGTAGGTGGGAGGTAAGAGTGGAACTGGGAACAATACAACTAACTGCTAAAGAGTTAGGAGGAGAGAGATGATTCCTGATTATGATAAAGCATTGTATTATACACTTTGGGGACAATGGGATGAATTGTTAGTTTTGATGGTTCGTACAAATGACGACTTTTTATCAAAGAAAATTGAACATTTTTTAAATGCTTACCACTACTCTTTGGATGAGGATAAAATTATGCATTCACATGATCAATTGCTGTATTATCTCGATCATGCGATGCGCAATAATGAGGATGCTACGATTTATTTAGAGGTATAAAAATACAATTAGTCCAAATACTTGCTTTAGAGTGTTTGGACTTTTTTAATATTCCTTATTTAATTTCTTTATTTGGAAAGGTTCTTCAGGGATTGTATCTGTAAAGTAGAACGAATGGATCTTATCCATTTTTTCTTCATCGATTTTAATTGTTTCCAGCAGTTCTTCCTCATCAGACTGAATAAGTGTCGCGAATTCCTCATTCATTGATATGTCGTTTTCCATGGCACGCTCTCTTACTTCACCTGGTACACGGAAAGCGGTGTATTGCCAATCGGTATTTTCTGTTTGGAAATATTCTTTAATATTATTTGTTATTTCCATTTTTTCATCCGTTGTATAGCTAACCCCAATAAGAACTTCTTTTCTTTCAAACGTATCACAGCTGCCAAGTATTTCAGATAGTACTTCTTGGAAATTTCTATGTTCCAATCCATTCAACTGTGAGACAAGACCTTCTGCATCTTGGTTAAGTGCAGTGATGTCAAGAACACTTAGATTCTCATCAACCTTCAGCTCGATACTCGGATTAATATCAATATTTACGTAAGCGTATGTATGATCTTCATTAACAAAATACAGCATAGAGAACAAACTCAGAATTAAGATAAGGCATAAAGAAATAAGCTTTACGTTCCAGCGTTTCCTTTTCCGGGAACGGACCTTTGATATATACCTGTTAAAATAAACTTCTTCGCCAACCGAAGTTTTTTCGTCATAAGGGACAGCTTTTTCAAAGGATCCGTCAGCAGTAAGGACAATGACAAAATTCCGATGTTTCTCCATGATGATTCCTTTCCTCACTGCTACCCCTCCTTTATGTACTCCTTTAGATATAAAAAGTTTTCATCAAAGATTATAAACATCGCTAAGATATACTTTCTGTTTCTTTCGAGTGTTTTCTTACTAACAGGTACACGACTTTCCATTTTTTTAATTGGTAGTTTCTTTTTGGTTTTTACATATTCCCTAAGTTCTTCATCTTTTATAAGCATACGCGCAATTTGTACAGATGTTTCTCTCGTATTTCGGTGTTTCGGAGCAATTTCCGTCAATTCAAGGAGAGATAGATTATATTCCTCCAGCTTTTGATGATATTCCAGCGTCTCTTCCCGGCGATTAAGGGCTAACTGCTCATCCTGATATTGTTCAATGACAGCCGAAATCTCAGCAGGATTCTCCATCGTTTCCTCATCATACGTTTGATCGAATGACACGATATGCTGTCGCCTTGCATTATACCGGATATAATCAATAACCTTCCTTGAAACAATTAATTTAGCAAAAGAAAGAAACGACGAACCTTTCGCCGGTGAATATAAAAATATCGCTTCATTAAATGCTGACAACCCAATACTGAATTCATCGTCCCGTAATGGATCAATATACCGTTTGCACACTTGGGATACAATCTTCACCATGAACGGTTGATAGGACTTCAAGAGGTAGTCATGCATTTCTTTATCTCCCTGTTGCACTTGCATTACGATGTCTTCCAGGGGTACCTGATCTGTCTGGTTAGATAATTCCATTGCCAGCACCCCCTGCTACTACTATATATTTCGTTTCTCTGATTACTTTTTTGGGTGTAGTATCTATTTGTTTTAATTCTAGGTAGTTTTTATTCAAAATTATCTTTTTCATGTTTCTCCCACCAGTTTTTTTCTCTTTTTGGAACAATTTTATGACTTATGTATTACTTATCTTACCGTTTTTCTATCTCAAACGGTTTACAGCCCGATTAAAAATGTATTACTTATTCAAATGAGCCAGTTCCCTTGCTGGATAAGAACGAAACATAAGGGCTTTATTCCCGGGAATGGTGGTATTTCGGAGTTGTCCTGTACGGGGAGTTCTTAATAGAACATCTTCTTTACCAGTAGGATATCAAGGTATAAAGCCCTTTTAGGTTTAGGTTCCTGTACTTCTTTTTATTGGAGTGATTTCAATATATCTTCATGACTTGGGTAATTCGTCTTGTCTGCGAATTGCTCAACCGTTTCATCAAGATAGACATCACCTTCATACCAATCAACTGAAGTAATCCGATCAATTGCGTAAGGGTAATAATCTTTAACCATTACATTACTACTTGTTATAATAATATACTTCACATTCCAATCATATCATATATAAAATTAGCGACTTTACCAAGTTTCCCATTTTTCCCATGGACACGGGCCTGCATGATTTCTTCATAGCTGCGCAGATTATTATCCCGATGCTGCCTTATTAATTCTTCCTCGTCCGCATCGTACACCGGGTTTGCGATTCGCTCATACCATTCTTCTTCGTTACTTCCTACTCTTCCAAGTGGCCGCTTTTCACCACTCAGAATTACATCATCTGGCCAGTAACGGGTCCAGCCAAAATAGTTGAAGAGCTGATTTTCTTTATCCCTCGTTAAATCCGTTCCTTCTGGGACAGGAGGACTGTTTTTAATCGTATTTTTGTCATATTCTACTTCCATTGCTTCCTTCTCTGTATTTACACCGATAAAAATGTCCGGTGGAAGCAGGACTTTCCGTTCAGGCAGCCATTTTCTTGTATCGACAATAGCGTAGCGGATCTTCCAATCGTTGTCATCAATATATATGTCTTTAATTTTTCCCATTTCTCCGTCTGTTGCGTCGATGTTATAAGTCAACAATAGAGATGTCAAATGATACATACATTTCGCCTCCATTAGGGTTTTTCTTCTAATTGTTTCTTACCCGATAAGGCTATGGTTAAACTAATTGACATGATCGTAATAATAGTCGATTGGAATGAATAGACCCACTCTGCCGTGGATATCGTGATTCAATGTTGCAAAGATGACGCCAATCACCTCTCCATTTTCCGTAATAATTGGACTCCCGCTATTCCCCCGGTAAACCGGGGCCTCGATCATTAAAACCGGTTGCTCCCAACTTGATAGCTCTGTAAACCCGATAATCGTTCCTTCATTGGCAATCCCATTAAAGCGGAGCGGGTTACCAATGAAATTAATTTTTTCATTTTCTGAAAAAGTTGTCGCTTCAGCAAGAGTTAGGTGAGGGAGTTCCTCTCCGTCCACTTCCACAACCGCCAAGTCGACATCAGGATAACTTGCAACAACTTCCCCCCGATGAAGCCCATGCTCAGGGAATGCTACTGTAACGAACGTCTCCCCTTCAATGACATGATGGTTGGTGATAATTGTTCCTTTATCATTAATGGAAAAACCAGTACCCTTCCCGTCTGTCGTTTCAATTACAACGACTGCTTTCTTATATTCCTGAATATCCGTTTGCTGGGATAATTTCATTGATGTCTGTAAGAAATCAATTGCCGGAATTGAAAATGTTTGAGGAAGTAACGCAATCACATTAAACAGCATTGCTAAAGCGATTACCCAGAAGACCCACTTTGGAAAAATACTTTTTGCCGGGGCTTCTCTCCGCTCCTTTGCACGCTGCAGTGCCTTTTCTCGCTCCTCTTCCACAAGTTCTAATAATTCTTCTTCATCTATTTCTTCATAAAGATCCGTATCAATAATATTATCAATTTCTTTTTCTTCCCGATCCTTCTTTTCCATCATGCACCCCGCCTATGACACACTCGCTCGTGTTCTGCCTTGCTGCATTTGATACATTTGATAGTATAAACCTTTCGCTTCAATAAGTTTATCATGGTTCCCCTGCTCTTTAACAGCCCCATGGTCAAGGACGAAGATCATATCTGCCTCTTGAATCGTTGATAAACGGTGGGCGATGACAAGCGTTGTCCGGTCCTTTTGCAGAACTTCCAATGCACGCTGAATGATGCTTTCCGTTTCTGTATCCATATTTGCAGTTGCCTCATCTAATATTAAAATCGCTGGATCAAATGCGAGGGCACGGGCAAAGGAAATAAGCTGTCTTTCACCTAAAGAAAAAGTACTGCCATCTTCCGTTACGATTTCATCATATTTTGCTGGCAGTCTTTCAATAAAACTTGCAGCTCCAACTGCTTCCAGTGCTTGGATTGCCTTCTCTCGTGAAATACGGGGATCATTCATTGTCACATTCGTCAGGATTGTTCCCGTAAATAAAAAGGGATCCTGAAGCACAATTCCCATATGACTTCTTACTTGCTGTCTTGACCATTCGATTATCGAATAACCATCAATTGTTATTTCACCTTGGTTCGTATCATAGAAACGGAACAACAAGTTCATAATCGTACTTTTCCCCGAACCTGTATGACCGACGAAGGCCGCTGTCTCGCCAGGCTTTACTTCAAAAGAGATATCTTTTAACACATCATCGACACCGTTATATGAAAAGGTTACCTTATCGAAAACGACATGTCCCCGGTACCGTTGGATACTTTCTGTATTAAGCATTTCTCCCTCATGGTCCATCAGTTCAAATACTCGGTGACCTGCTACCCGCGCTTGCTCTATCAATGGGAGCTGATTCACAATATCTGTCACCGGCTCAAAAAGCCTAGTTATATAATCAACGAAAGCATACAGCATTCCAATCGATAGGACACTTGTTGCATGGAGAGAACCGGAACCGAAATACCAAATAAACCCAACAAAGGTGAGATTACGGAAAACCGTCACTAAGTTATAGGAGGTGAGTGCACTTAATCGGACTAATTTCTTCTGGTACGTATAATGTCTTTCATTTAACTGTTCAAATTCTTCCTGCGTTTGTTTCTCCTGATTAAATGCTTGAATAATCGTCATTCCTTGAATCGCTTCATTAATCTTTCCATTTATATCACTGATCGTCTTGCGAATGACTTTATTATATTTCGTGCCAAAGTATTGATACCCTTTCATCCATAAATAAATGAGCGGAATAACGAGAAGACACATCGCTGCTAGCTTCGCATCAAGAATGAATAAGGCAATAAAAATCCCTGCCATATAAACGAGGCTGGAAACAACGATGGATAATACCCGTTCATATAAATCACGGATTGCCTCTGTATCATTTGTTATTCGTGCAACAATCGTTCCTGCTGGTCGATCGACAAAGTAATTGATCGGAAGCCGTTGTATATGACTAAATAAGTCCATACGCATTTTTTTAATAATTTGATTGGAAGCTTGTTGCAACAAGTAAGTTTCAAAGAATTGAAAGACACCTGCTAAAAGTAACAGCACCATATAAAGAGCGAGTAAGAGAATGATTGGACGTTGCTCCGGATAAAAGAAGGCGTATGATTCACTAAAGTTCAGTCGCGTTGCCTCATATTCTGCCGTTTCCTCACCGAGTTCAATTGCAATTACTCCATCATTTGTAATATCTCTTGTTCCCTGTAGCGGCACTTCGTTTTCAATAAGATAATAGGAAATACCGATTTGCATTACCGTAAGTGGTTCCCCAACAATATTATCGTCCGTGTCCAGGCGGTCGACCCGTTTATATAACTTATCATTATACCTAATTGTATAGCGGTCTTTCTCCTCTGTTACCTCCTGCCAGTATCCTTCCACCCCTAGAATATGATCGTCGATTACAGTTTTTGCAATCAACGGACCGGCAAGTTCCAACGTAACAGCAATTGCAAGACAGATTAAGCCAATCAAGATACCTTTTTTATAATGCAATGCATAGCGGAAGAGACGCCTTTCTGTTGAAGGCTTTTTCATCGTACTCACACCTCCGTTCCTTCCAGTTGTTGCTGTTCGTACTGGTGCTTATACCAGCCATTATTTTTCATCAATTCTTCATGATTCCCCTCTTCAACAATTCGGCCTTGTTCAAGAACGATTATATGATCAGCATGTGTAACAGCCGACAGACGGTGCGCAGCAATGAACGTTGTTTTATTTTTTCTTTCGTTCCGTAAATTTTTAATAATCATCGCTTCCGTCTTGCCGTCAACTGCAGATAAGGAATCGTCAAGGATTAATATTTCCGGTTCTTTAATAAAGGCTCTAGCAAGTGCAACCCGTTGCTTCTGGCCACCGGAAAGCGTAATTCCACTTTCTCCGACTTCTGTATCAAGTCCATTCGGAAGCTGCTTCAAATCATTCAAGAAATAGGCAAGATCTAAAGCTCGATAAATTTCCTCGTCGGTTGCTGCTGATTTACCAAACTGAATATTTTCCCGGATTGTTTTTGAAAACATCATTTGATCTTGTGGAACATAACCAATCCAACTGCGAAGATTGGCTAAGTTCAATTTATCAATCTGGATCCCAGATAAGGTAATTTCACCTTTCATACCAGGGTACTGGCGAAGCATAAGTTTGAAAAAGGTTGTCTTCCCTGCACCAGTCTTACCAACTACACCAATTGTTGCACCTTTAGGTACGTGTAAATTAATATCTTGCAGTTGATTATAATTCGTATCCGGATAAGAAAAGCTGACCTGTTCAAAATCAAGCCGAGAAATACTACTTAGCTCCTGAGCCGCTTCCGGGTTCGTTACATCCGCTTTATAATTCAATGTAGCATCTACTCGGTCGAGAGAAGCATTTCCTCGCTGCAAAATATTAATCAGCTCGCCTACCGCAAACATTGGCCAAATAAGCATTCCAAGATATACGTTAAAAGTCACTAGATCGCCTAATGTCAACTGATTTTCAAAAACGAGAAATGCACCATAACCTAACCCGATCGTATAAGATAGACCGACTAAAATTTTCATCGTTGGTTCGAATAATGCGTCGATTTTTGTCACTGCCATATTTTTGAGATAGACATCTTCTGTCATTCTGCCGAACCTTTGCAGCTCTTGTTCCTCTTGAACAAATGCCCGGATGACCCGCACTCCACGAACCGATTCAAGCACGTCATTATTCATCTCGCCAAAAGCTGCTTGGGCTTTCATAAACCGCGCATGAATTGCAGCACCATATTTATTCATGATAAATGCCATCACAGGTAATGGTAATAACGCTGCCAATGTCAGCTTCCAACTGATTGTAAATCCCATCATTGCAATAATCATCAACATGAAAATACTCGAATCAACTAATGTCAACACACCGAATCCTGCCGTTTGACTGATTGCTTTCAGGTCATTTGTCGCCCGGGCCATCAAGTCACCTGTCCGATACTTCCCAAAGAATGTCGGCGTCATTTTTAGAAAGTGTGTCATCAATTTCGTCCGCATCCACTTTTCGAGAATCACTGCCCCACCAAACAATGTGTAGTCCCATAAGAAGGAAATCGTATAATGGGCAGTTAACAAAACGATAAGGATAAGTATAATCGACTGGAGCAACTCCAGTGTCAATGTATTGAATTGAATCTGATCAATGGTAAATCCAATTACTTTCGGAGGGATTAATCCGATTGCACTTGCCGTACATAAAGCAATAATTGCAAAGCTATATCGCTTCCAATAATGTTTAAAGAACCAATTCAGTTTTTTAAAGACACCAAACATCCCTTCACCTTCTCCAATTTTAATAAATCTCCTAATTACTTTCATTCAGCGTAAGTATTTTGCGCGTTCTCCAGACTGGCTCTCTAACCGCCGTTCAGTTTCCCGGAGGACGGATGCTTTCCGCGGGCTCCGCGCTGAGCCTCGACGCACAGGACGTGCTAATGCAGACGTTGCCACAGGACGTGGCGTTCTTAGTCTGCCTCGGAAGAAAAGCACTTCCTGCGGGGTCTCATCGTCTCCGCTTTCCTGCAGGAGTCACCGTCCTCCGGGAAACTGAACTGGTAGGGATGATTATTATGAATGGAAACTATCACCCTAAGATCAGCGTTCTATTCCTAAAATGAAAAATAGTGTTCCAAATTCGACTTTCCCCTCGGAGCAGTCCAGACACCTCGAGACTCCTGCGGGAGGAAAGGCATAGGTGAGACCCCGCAGGGCGACAGCCCGAGGAGGCTCACCAGCCGCCTGCGGAAAGCGAGAGGTGTCTGGACTGCGGACCTCCAGGAGAAGGTTGCACACACTTACGCTGAATGAAAGTAAACATAATAAAAAAACACACGTATGGTTGATGATTCGTGTGTGTCGGGGTAACGGAAGTGGAAGAATATTTCTGATTCCGTAATAAGTATAGTATCTTAATTTTTAATAGTCAATCTATTTTTTGTTCTGTTATGATAACACTCTAATGCGGCATAGTTTTAGGCACAAAAAAAGAATATCTCAAACTCCTTGAGTTATTCCAAAATATACGTATATGGGATGTTGATAATTTATTCTCTATTTACCGCGCGTTGCTGTCGTTCTTTCCCAAAGTTAATCATTCGTTCGACTTTTTCAAAACTCACCTCTGTGGCTACAGATATATCCTTTATGGAGACAAAAGGGTTTTTCTTGATGAAATTCCAAACTTGTTCGCTTTCCTTAAGGCATGTCTGGCACAACATAAAAGGACTGTTATCCATAGATTCCTGGCATAATCGGCAATTTCGAACAATTTCTCTCATCATCCTTCACCCCTTATTTAGTTTTTCTAGTTCATCATACCCTATTATTTTAAATAATACAAGCATTATTTTAGAATTTTGCAAAAAATGATACTTCTGTATTACTTAGCTCCCATACTAATTACTCATGAATTTTATGTCTTTTATTAATTTTGTCGAATTTCGGGTGTATATTAAAATGGACAACTGGATAATAAAACTACTATCCCAGTTGCCCATTTTTTATCTTTTCTCTACTTCCTTAATAATTTCAATCACACGGTCGCGGGTCGCTCCTGGTTCAAATTGCTTCATCTTATCATGAATGACGGGTGCTGTTTTTACTAGTTGAAGCAATTCCTCCGTCAGTTTATCCGGAGTTAGTTCTTCTTCTTGAAGTACACGGGCAAATCCTTTTTCTTTAAACGATCTTGCATTGACAATTTGGTCTCCTCTGCTTGCTTCAAGCGATAATGGGACAAGTAACATTGGAATACGGAGTGCTAAGAATTCATATATTGCATTGGACCCCGCACGAGAAAGAACAAAGTCAGTCGCAGCGAAGATATCACGTAATTCTCCATGAACATATTCAAATTGTGCATAGCCACGGGCGTCAATGGTTGAATTGACTTTCCCTTGACCGCAAATATGAATAATTTCAAATTGCTGCAACAATTCCTGTAAATTAGTTCGCACTGCTTCATTAATAATTTCTGAGCCGCCGCTTCCCCCCATGATAAGCAAGACTGGTTTTTCTCCTTTTAATCCAGTAAACTTCAGTCCTTTTTCTCGATTACCAGTAAAGAGTTCTTCTCTAATGACCGCACCAACATATTCCCGTTTTTGTTCCGGAAGAAATTCAAGTGTTTCTTCAAAAGTAGAAAGTACTTTCTTCGCAAATGGTATCGATAATTTGTTGGCAAGACCTGGTGTGTAATCCGACTCATGAATAACAGCCGGAACACCGCGTAGTTTAGCGGCAATTACGACAGGAACAGAGACAAAACCACCTTTCGAAAAAATGACGGACGGTTTTCTTTTGCCGATAATCCCGTAAGCTTGCACCGTTCCTTTTAATACTTTAAACGGATCTTTGAAGTTTTCTATCGACATATAGCGTCTTAACTTCCCCGTTGAGATTGGATGGTACGTTACACCTTCCAATGGTTCAATTAAATCCCGTTCGATTCCTTCATAAGAACCGATATAATCAATCTCCCAACCAGCCTGCTGATATACTGGGATAAGGGCTAAATTCACAATCACATGACCGGCAGTTCCCCCACCGGTGAAAAGAATGCGTTTATCATTCTCCATCTAACGCTCTCCCTCTCTTTATTAGAAAACTTGGTTATCACCAAGCCTTTCGGTGACAACCTTAGTTGCACTTATGCAGTAAAAAGATTTATACTTATCTTTCCGCCATAATGCCATATCCTTCAATTAGTTTATATGAAATAGCAGTAAAAAGGAAGGATAAAGTGAAACTTCATTCAGCGGGAAATTCCTTACCTCCTCACTGAATGTTAATTGAACAGAATCAGGTATTTACGGACTGTATATCCCCCACCTTAACATATTGGTTTTCCCTCTTGTTTAGAGGTAGGGTATCACAGACCGTTAATACGTGGTAAAAGCAAAAGCGAATCTATCAGGGGCTCTCCCTAACAGATTCGCTTTATAAACTTTCGATTAATCTATTAACCTTCAAGCAATAAATCGTATGGATCTTCTAGCATTTGTTTAATACGGACAAGGAACTGTACTGCATCTTTACCATCTACAATACGGTGATCATAAGAAAGTGCCAAGTACATCATCGGACGGACTTCAATCGTATCATCAGGCATAACAACTGCGCGTTTTACAATGTTATGCATACCGAGAATTCCTACTTGCGGTGCGTTCAGAATCGGAGTCGACAACATTGATCCAAAGATACCACCGTTTGTAATGGAGAATGTTCCTCCTTGCAGGTCGGATAAGGATAGTTTGTTTTCCCTTGCCTTTATACCAAGGTTCATGATCTCTCGCTCTACTCCCGCGAAGTCCAAACGATCTGCGTCACGGACAACTGGAACAACGAGTCCTTCTTCTGTTGATACTGCAATCCCGATATCATAGAATTTCTTAATAACTAATTCATTATCTTGAATTTCTGCATTGAGCAATGGGAATTCTTTAAGTGCACCGACAACAGCTTTCGTGAAGAAGGACATGAAGCCAAGTTTTACTCCATTCTTCTCAAGGAATTTATCCTTCCGTTCCGCGCGCAATTTCATAATTGCTGACATGTCGATTTCATTAAATGTTGTAAGCATCGCCGCTTCCTGCTGAACATTTACAAGGTTTTTTGCAATCGTTTGACGACGGCGGGTCATCTTCACGCGCTCAACTGGCTTCGTAAACTCCGTCTTCTCTTGTTTTGGTGCTGCTTCTGCTTGTTTTTGCGCTTTTTCTGCCGCTGCAATTTGTTGTTGTGCTGCCCGCTCCACATCTTCTGGACGAACACGCCCTAACGGATCAACTGGAGCAATTGAACTTAAGTCAATATTTAATTCACGCGCACGTTTTCTTGCTGCTGGTGTTGCAATTACGCCGTTTGTACCTGTTTCTTCTGACTCCACTACTTCTGGTGCTGCCTCTGTTTCTTCTTTAGGAGCAGGCGCTTCTTCTTTCACGGGAGCTTTTTCCTGTTTCTGCTCTGATGTGCTCGTTGCACCTGCTTCTGCATTTTCATCAAGCTTGCCAACAACGTCCCCCACCGTTACATCTTCGCCTTCTGGTGTTAGTATTTCTGTAATAACTCCGGTAAACTCCGAATTAACCTCTACGTTTACTTTATCTGTTTCAAGTTCAATGAGCGGGTCGCCCTTCTCTACCTTTTCCCCCTCTTTAACTAGCCATTCTGCGATTGTACCATCTGTGATTGATTCAGCTAATTCTGGTATCTTGATATCTTGCACCAGTAACTCCTCCTTAGTTTTGTGTTAATGCCTGGTTAATAATCTTGCTTTGTGCTGCCTTGTGGAAGCTAGGAACTCCTCCTGCTGGTGCAGCTCTCCTAGGTCGGCTAATTACACGTAATGTTTGATCATCTTTCAACAGATCCCGTAAATAGTCATCTACGAAATCCCATGCCCCCATGTTTCTCGGTTCCTCTTGTACCCATACAATTTCTTTCACGTTGGGTAATCTATCTAATTCGGCTTTCAAGTCTTTCTGTGGGAATGGATAAAGCTGTTCGACTCGTAAGATTTGGAGCCAATCATAATTCTCTTTCGACTCGGACATCTCTTCTTCAATATCGACCATTACTTTACCGCTTCCGATTAGAAGACGTGTAGCTTTTTCACGATTCGGCTCAAAATTCGGTTGCTGGCGCAGCGGCATGAATTTACCTTCTGAGAACTCTTTCGCCTCCGCTCCCATTCTTGGATTTCGAATCATACTACTCTTCGGTGTCATCATCACTAATGGTCTAGCTTCATTACGGCCTCTTAGCGCAGCTTGTCTGCGTAAAATATGGAATAGCTGTGCAGATGATGTGACATTTGCAATAATCCAGTTATTCTCTGCAGCAGATTGAAGGAAGCGCTCCAACCTTGCACTTGAATGCTCTGGTCCCTGTCCTTCATAACCATGCGGAAGAAGCATGACCATATTGGACTTTTCTCCCCATTTCGCTCTTGCGGAAGAAATGAACTGATCAAAAATGACTTGCCCAACGTTTGCAAAATCTCCAAACTGAGCTTCCCAGATTACTAGTGTATCAGGTGAATAGACACTATAACCATATTCGAATCCAAGTACTGCAGCCTCTGAAAGCGGACTGTTACGGACATCAAACGAAGCCTTCGCATCCTTTAAGCCATGGATCGGGCAATATTTTTCGTTTGTATTAACATCATGCAGGACAATATGACGATGCGCAAAGGTTCCTCGTTCCGTATCCTGTCCGGTAATACGAATCGGAATACCGTCATGGATGATGGAAGCAAATGCCAGTGCTTCTCCTGCGCCCCAGTCGAGTACATTGCGATCTTCAAGCATTTTTGCACGACGGCTTAAAACTCGTTCCGTTTTTCTAAAGCCAGTGAATCCTTCTGGTCGTTCCAGCAATTGTGTGTTTAGTTCCTTCAATACGTCCTCGTCCACTTTTGTCTCATGGCCATCCAGTCCATTCAACAGATACTCTGGCATCGTTGGTGGTTCTGGTGTACCGATTTCCGTTTCACTCATGTTGCTGTAAATTGAGTATAACTCATTATAGATTTCTTTCTGTAATTCCTCATATTCACCTTGCTCAATCGTTCCTCTTTCCTCCAGACGTTCAGCAAAGATTTTTGCCACTGGCGGATGATTATCAATTTCTTTATATAATTTCGGTTGGGTTGTCCGCGGTTCGTCCATTTCGTTATGACCGTGGCGACGGTAACCAACGAGATCAATAAGAAAGTCTTTCTTAAACTTCTGACGATATTTCCAAGCAATTTTAACCGCAGAAATACAAGATATCGGATCATCCGCATTCACACGGATAACCGGCACTTCAAATCCTTTCGCCAAGTCACTTGCATAACGTGTCGAGCGTCCATCTTCCCTATCTGTTGTATAACCGACTAGGTTGTTCGCAATAATATGCAAGCTTCCTCCCGTATTATATCCCGGTAGGTTGGATAAGTTGAGCGTCTCTGCAACGACACCTTCTCCAATGAAAGCTGCATCCCCGTGAATAAGTACTGCGACCGCTTTATTCGAATCCCTTTTCGGGTATCCTTTTTCTGAACGATCATCTTGTGCGGCACGTGCAAATCCTTCGACTACCGGATTAACAAACTCCAAATGGGATGGATTATGCGCTAATGTAATTTTCGTTTTTACTTCTTTATCGCTCGGATATGCTTTCGTTGCTCCGTAGTGATATTTCACATCATCCGTCCAGCCATAGCTAATGGATTGAGAGCCTTCTGAAGGCATTAATTCCTTATCGGATGAATAATTGAATTCCGAAAAAATCTTATCATATGGCTTACCAAGTACTTTCGCCAGGACAGCGAGTCTACCACGGTGAGCCATTCCCATCATGATATTTTCAATGCTTTCCTGTGTCGCATAATTCACGATTTCATCAATCATCGGCACCATCACTTCAAGCCCTTCAATGGAGAAACGCTTTTGTCCGACAAACGTTCTGGAAAGGAAGTTTTCGAACCCTTCCACATCAACGAGACGTTTCAATAATCGTTTTCTTTCATCGTCTGTCGGTTCAACCCTCGCATTTCCGGATTCTATTAAATTGATAAACCATTCTCTCTCTTCATGATTGTTAACATGCTCATATTCAAATGTAATCGTTCCTGTATAATATTTCTTTAAACGTTCAATAACTTCCAAACCATTATCCACACCAGCTGGTGCTTTATCCCATAACCATTTAGCCGGAATCGCTTTTAAATCTTCATCTGTTAAATCATACGTGCTCGAATCTAAAAATTTATCACCTTCACCTTTATAGCCGCCGACAGGATAAATATCAGCTTCAGTATGCCCATAACGACGAATAGCCTCAACATATTTCAAAGCTGAGGTGATTTTTTTCATATCTACGTCATTTACTGCTTCGGTTCCTGCCTGTGCCGCAGTACCGCTATCTCCGTTATACAGCCATGAAGGTGCTCCATATGTATTGAAAATTTCTTGAAGTGAAGCTTCTACTGCTTCACTGTTCTCCTTATACAATTCGTATTGTTCTTCGATATACCCCCTGTTTGGTCCGTAAATCTGTCGCCAAAATTGTTGTGCAGATTCCCCATTTTGTATCACTTTTGATACCCCCATTGAAGTAATATTGCCCGTCCTTGTAAACGGTTAATATTTTTGTAAGGACGGTTATGCATCCCACCTATAAATATACATGAAAATAATGCGACTTACAACGATTCAACCTTAAAAAAACAGAATAGAATCAATGATAACCCTTACATTCCACTAGTAACTTAAAAGCAGGTGATATCTGACAATTTAGGTTGGTAGTTCACAATTCAAGTTGAATCCGTTATAATAAAATCATATAATAATTATTGTGTCAGGGTCATATAGCTGAAGGAGGACTTTTCAATGAAATTAGCATTAATTATGGGAGTTGTCATTACATTCCTCGTTTCCTGTTTCACATCTGGTTATGAAGCAAAACCAGGAGTACCTAGAAATAATCAGTAACTTAAAAAACCGTCATCGATTTTTAGATGGCGGTTTTTTCATATTTAGACTAATCCTCGGAATTGCTGTTGTCTTAGCGCTTCATAAATAATGATTGCCGCTGTGTTCGACAAATTGAGTGAACGCACTTTATCATTCATATGGATCCGAAGACAACGGTCTTCTTTGCCTGCAATTAACTCTTTTGGTATACCGGTCGATTCCCTGCCGAACACAAAGAAAATATCCTTTGTTGTATTGCTAAAATCGTAATCCGTATAATGTTTCGTACCAAAGTTCTCGATATAATAAAATTCAGCCTCTGGATATATTTCAAATAGCTCTTCAATCGATTGATGTTCAGCAACATCCAGGTGCTTCCAATAATCAAGCCCAGCCCGGCGCAACATTTTATCATCTGTCGAAAATCCAAGCGGATGCACAAGATGCAACTTCGTATCGGTTGCGAGACACGTTCTCCCTATATTACCTGTATTTGCAGGAATCTCTGGTTGGTATAATACGACATGTAAACTCACTTTTCTATCTCCTTAATTTCTAAAACTTGTTCAACTTTTTCATTATAGCACGCTACTCTCCAATCCGGAAAAATTTATATTGAATATTCGGTGTCCAAGCAGCCGAATCCTCATAAGTCCAGTAGCGATTTCTGCTGTTATTCGTATGGGCATTCACAAGCGGCATGCCATTTGCATCCTTATTTACAACAATCGTATTATGATCCCAGCGCCCATCTCCCTCAAAATCATAACAGATCACATCCCCTAGCAGCAGCTCTTCTGGACTTTGTAATTCCTTCCCCTTAAGTCCCGATGTCGAGCCACTTAAATACCAGCGCAGCGAATGAGCAACTGCCCAACTGAAGCTCCAACTATTGCCTGTATACCACCAACCACGTTCTCGCACTGGGGCACCGCGCATCGGGGCTCCTCCAGCAAGCAAGCACTGAGAAATATAGTTCGTGCAGTCATCTTCAAATACACGGAAATCTGGATTATGGCTATTCCACCAACGTTCAGCATAGCGGACCGCTTCTCTTCTGTCATAGACAAAATCCTGTCTCACGCCACCTGAATCTTCCAACGATAAATTCGGACTTTCTTTCGCTGGCTGCTCCCTTGGAATTTCCTCATGTTTTATTATTTTTCCATTTTTCAGTTCCATACGATAAGAGATAAGCTGTTCTTCCAAATGATAATGCTCTTTTTGTTTTATTAAAAAACTAATATGGAGCAAATATTCCTGCAAGGTTTTATCATCGAATCGAAATTTACGAAACAGTTCACCTCTCCCACTAACTTTAACGATACTTGCCTTTTCCCTTTCCCATAAAGCAAGTTTTCGCTGCCACCATTCTGGCTGTTCTGTTTCATTCGAAAAGACTCCAAGCCAATATTCCTTAAGTGAATACATAAAAATCGCCCCCATTAAAGTATATGGGAGCATGCTTGTACCTATTTCTATCACTGTTTATCACGTATTAACGGTCTGTAAATCCCCAACCTCTAAACAAGAGGGAAAAACAAAATGTTAAGGTAGGGCTATACAGTCCATAAATATCTGATTCTGTTCAACTAACATTCAGTGGGGGTATGGATGCCCACTGAATGAAGTTTAACTTTATGCTCGCAATTCGAATTCTAGACCTTTTTCCATTTCATAAAGTACTTGTTCATCTTCTTCCGTCTGCATTGCCTCCCTGATCGCTTCGTGGGCTTCACGCGTTGCAATTTTACCGAGAGACCATGCAGCTGTTCCACGAATCACTGGTCGTGGGTCCTCTTTCATTACGATCGTTATTTCTTCAACGGCCGTTTTATCTTTATAATGGGCAAGGGCAAGCAGTGCATTCCGCTGGAGTGGTTTCTTGCCACGCCAGGCTCCAGATAAATGACCAAACTTTTCCTTGAATTCTCTGTTGGAGATTCGTAGCATTGGTTTTAGTTTCGGCTTCGCGATTTCCGGGTCCGGTTCTAATTCCGGATGGATATGGAAATCGACTCCTTTATTCCAAGGACAGACTTGCTGACAAGTATCACAACCGTAAATCCGGTTCCCGATTTTATCCCGGAAAGGTTCTGGTAAAAAATCTTTCGTTTGGGTAAGGAACGCAATACAGCGCTGAGCGTTCAGCTGTCCACCCTGAATGAGCGCCCCTGTCGGGCAAGCATCCATACAGATTGTACAATCTCCGCAGCTATCTGTGACCGGCTCATCCGGTATGAATGGCAGATTTGTGATTACTTCACCAAGGTAAACGAAGGAACCAAACTCTTTCGTAATAATGGATGTGTTCTTTCCACTGAAACCAATGCCTGCTCGTTCTGCGACTGCTCGGTCGGAAAGTTCCCCAGTATCGACCATCACCTTCGTATTTGCCTCTGGAACCTTCTCTCGAATAAATTCAACAAGCTTTTCCAACCGGTCGCGAAGTACAACATGGTAGTCTACACCCCAAGATGCTCGTGCAAAGATTCCTCGTCTTTCTTCTCTTGTACCGCGGATTTGATTTTTAATTCGGCTCGGGTAAGCAATTGCGATAGAGATGATCGACTGGGCTTCTGGAAGCAGGCGTGTGGGTTCAGTCCGTTCTTCTATCGTGCCTTTTTCAAATCCGGATTGGTAATTTAGCTCTTGCTGCCGGCGCAACCTTTCTCGGAGTTCACTGAACACATCGGCAGAAGCAAATCCAATCTTATCAATCCCAATTTCCTTGCTATATTCAATAATTTCCTGTTTCAATTCATCTATCCTCACAACGACCACCTCCTTCATCCCATAATAGTTTTCTTATTTTATCACGTATTAACGGTCTGTAATACCCCCATCCCTAAACAGAAAGGAAACCAATATGTGGAAGATGGGGATATACAGTCCGTAAATACCTGATTCTGTTCAACTAACATTCAGTGGGGCTAAGCCCCCCCACTGAATGAAGTTTCACTTTATCACGTATTAACGGTCTGTAATACCCCCACTTAATGTTTTCACTTTATCATTGAAACAATGCTCATTTCAACACATTGAATAGATGTTGCATATTGTAAAAATCCTTCTTGCAATCCACAGCACCCATTAAATATTACAACATAAAAACGCAGCGCCTCGAAACCATTGCATTTACGAGACACTGCGTTAATCACATATGTATGGAGCGGGTGAAGGGAATCGAACCCTCATCATCAGCTTGGAAGGCTGAGGTTTTACCACTAAACTACACCCGCAAACAAGATTCGTTTTTTAACGACAAATATTATTATAACAACAATGTAAAAATAAATCAAGTTAAATTTTATTTTAAGTTAACCTTTTCATCTAATCGGCATAAAATAATTATAGAAATTCGATTAAATTATTTCATTTTATTTAGATGGAACCATTTACATTTAAAAGTAAAACCGATAGACTAGGAATAAATTTGTAATACAGAAGGGTGAGTTTTCCGATGACTGTCTATCCAATCGTATTTGCACAAGGTTCTTTTATGCATAAAGATAAATTAAATTATCCCTTTGAAGAAAGAGGTTTGCAATTTGGGGATGGAGTATATGAAGTAATTCGAATTTATCAAGGGAAATATTATCTCCTTAATGAACATATCGATCGGCTTTATCGTTCCCTCTCTGAAATTAAATTAAGTTTTCCGTATAATAGGAAAGACTTTATTCACACACTTGAAGAGCTGCTTAAAAAAAATGAAATGAAAACAGATGGAAAAGTATATTTACAGGTTACGCGCGGATCAGCTCCAAGAGACCATGTTTTTCCAGACAATATTACACCGAATGTCTATGCGTATCTCGAACCAGCGAAACGAAATGTGGAATTGATGAAGCATGGTGTTCCCGTTATTACAATGCCGGATATCCGTTGGAGTCATTGCCATATTAAAAGCTTGAATCTTTTACCAAATTTAATGGCTAAACAGGAAGCGAAAGAACAAGGTTGTTTTGAAGCGATTCTTCATAAGGACGGTACCGTAACGGAATGTAGTGCTTCAAACGTATATTTTGTAAAAAATGGTAAGATCTATACTCATCCAGCAACGAACGCCATCCTTCATGGATGTGTCCGTTTGGCAGTGGAGCGCTTTGCTGATGAGTTGGGGATTCCTTTTATTGAAGAAGCTTACCATGTAGGCGATATTAAAGATGCCGATGAGGTTTTCCTATCAAGTAGTACAAACGAAATCACACCGATTATTAATGTGGATGGTCACACGATTCATAATGGTTCCTCGGGGCCAATTACGAAGCAGATTCAACATGCGTATGCCGTCGATGCCGGTATTGAACCAGTGAGCCAGCCGATGCAGGAGCAATAAAAACATCAGAATGAAGATCTACAGCTTTTCCTATTTGGGAAAGCTGTATTTTTATTAGGATTCACTCATCTTTCCAATTGATTCGAAATACGAAATAGTTTACGACAATCTTACATTATTAGAAAAAGTCAGCTTCTTAAGACTTCCGCTGTCCGATCGAACAGGGATAACAACTCTTCATTACGTTTAAGCACAATTCTTACACTTCCATTTTAAGAGAAAAATAATTCGCTAAAATATTTTTGAATGATTAAAAAGAAACCCCAACCCATAATTCCAAATAAAATAGCTACTGATAGATGAACAGAATGTTTAAGTGCCTAGCTTTACTGTTATTTGGATCACCGATTATTTTTCCCATTATTCCACAAACATATCTGTTACTTCTAAAGAAATTACGAAGACGGTGTAATAAACGATCCTTGACAATGTTCAAAAATCCATATTCCGACAGCTAGTCTTATGAGGAAGCGGAAAATTCATCAAAAGTGATAAGCAGGGTGCAATTCAAAATGTATTGGAATACTTTTACAGTAACTACATGGTTACTTACGATTATGGAGAGGTTAGTTTACTGGAAGAAGGCTTTTCACGCACTTCATATTGTAGCGAAAATATTATAAAGTAATTGAGACAAGATATGAATCGGATAGTTCTGAAAACAAACGATTAATAGTGCGTGTGGTTGATCAATTAACTAAACACTATGATCCAGTTTTTCCGAGGTATGCTAAAAAACTACAAAAACTAGTTTATAGTAAAGAGAAGAAGTAGGTATTTCCCAGTTATGCTACGGTATATCGTCAATCCTTTTAACCCAGTTGTAATTCTTTCTTGAGAGGCTTTATCTAATTTAGTGATGAATTTAACTGCAGATTTATGATAAATCAACTTGTAGTCCGAATTCACGCTTTGCATCTGTATCCTTCTTCGCTTTCTAACTGCTTAACTTCTTCTTTAGTCAACGATTCATTATCACTTTCTAATTCATCAATCTTTTGCCATGGTTTGGGCTTTTGTTTCTTCGAGCGTTCAATCAAAAATTCTATAAAATCAAGGGTTGCTTTCTTATCTTCATTGCTTAAGGAATCCAGCATTCGATATAAATCTTCCTTATGAATAGCCATTTCTTCCACCACCTTTATTTCAAGCATACTCTTATTTATACTATAACCATTTTCAACAACAGTTTAACCATTTACAGATTATATCTATGCCAATTGTAACAATGAAGCAAAATCAACCTGATAATAAAAGACGTCATTAACTATTGGTTGATACAAAATAAAATGCCACTTATAGATGAACAGAATATTTAAAAACCATATAAATTATCAACAGCATTGCAATTGTTGTGCTGGAATCCCTGCTATTATCACCCTGCCTGTGAATTCATTAATCGGCTTTGCAGATTCTCCTTGTACAGATAACTAAATTATAATGAATATGATGGTTAATAGTAAAGTTGCTATAATCCCATCATATATCGGAAATCGGATATTAGGCAATATTCTCATTAAAAGTGTTGAACTTAATATTAGAATTATTCTTTAATTCTATGATATAATAGCGGCACAATATAATATAGGAGCTGATAATGATTGGAAACAACCGCATTTATCCTCGAAAGAAAACCCTCATACACCGACCACGACCGCCTATTTAAAGAAGTCATTCAAGTCTTTTTTCAAGATTTCATGGAAGCCTTTTTTCCCGAAGTGTATGAGCATATCAACTTTTCTACTGTAAGTTTTCTAGATCAAGAGGTTTTCACCGATATCTTAAAAGGTGAAAAACGACGCATTGATATACTTGCAGAAGTAAAAATTAAAGGAGAGGACACGATTATCCTTATCCATGTCGAGCCACAATCATACTATCAAGAGGAATTTAACGAACGTATGTTTATCTACAATACCCGTCTCTACGAAAAATACCGCAAACCGATTCTACCGATTGCTGTTTTCAGTTATAATGAAAAGAAGGAACTGCCTACACAGTTTAGTATCGATCTACCAACCATCCGCATCATTGACTTTCACTTTCAACAACTTCATTTAATTAATAAAAACTGGCGTAAGTATATTAAGATGACAAATCCGATTGTAGCAGCATTCTTAAGTAAGATGAACTATACGGAAAAAGAACGTATACAAGTGAAATTAGAATTTCTCCGCATGGTCTCTCGAATGGAATTAGACCCTGCGAAAATGGAATTAATCTATGGATTTTTCGAAACCTATTTAAAGCTAAACGAGAAGGAGGAAAAGCAAATGCATGAGGAAATTAACAAGCTTCCACGTGAGGAAGCGGATCGTGTGTTAGAGTTGCCAAATACTTATCGGGATCAGGGAAGAGCGGAAGGAATAGCACAAGAACGAAAACATATTGCTTTAAATATGCTTAAAAAAGGGATGTCAGACGAAGAAATTGCCAATATAATTGGTATAACCGTAAGTAGAGTTAGACAGTGGAGAAAAGAGCTACAGTAGTTAAAGGATTATTAATAAATTTAAGGCGTGTAAAAAGAGGATAGATGCCTTTGCATCCTATCCTCTTATCGTCGTGTTATTTAGTTTTTCACTTTTCATTCATAACTTCTACAAATTGCTTGAGAAATTCATTAATCTCTTCTGTCGTGGTTGTAAGCGGCGGTAATATCCGTAAAACATGCTCGCCTGCGGATAATGCAAGTACATTTTTCTCCCTAAGAGCAGTAATGTACGTTCCCGCTCCTTTTTCCATTTCAAGGCCTATAAGTAGGCCTTTTCCTTTTACTTGTTTAATTTCCGGATATATTTCTTTCAACTCATTTAACTTGCTGAAGAAATATTCACTTAACATTTGCACATGCTCAGATATTTTATCTGTTAGCATCGTCTTTACCGTCGCATAACCCGCCGTAGCTGCAAGTGGATTTCCACCAAAGGTACTGCCATGCGTTCCTGGTGTGAACGTTGCTGCCACTTTGTCCTTCGCCAGCACTGCACCGATCGGAAAACCAGAACCAAGCCCTTTCGCTAGCGTAATGACATCCGGCTCAATCCCAAATTGTTCGTAAGCAAAGAGTGTGCCGGTTCTTCCCATTCCCGTCTGAATTTCATCCAGCATGAGTAGAATATTGTTTTCCTTACAGATTGCTGCAAGTTCTGTCACCCAAGCCTGCTGAACGGGATTCACTCCACCTTCTCCTTGGACAAGTTCAAGGAGAACAGCAGTTGTTCTGCCATTATGAATTTCTTGCAGTGCTTCTATATCATTATAGGGCAAGTAACGGAAACCTGGCGCAATCGGTGTAAAGCCCTTATGAATCTTTTCCTGCGCCGTTGCTGCAAGTGTCGTCCCTGTTCTTCCATGAAAAGATTGTTTGAAGGTGACAATTTCCGTCCGTTCTACATTCCCCTGATCTTTCGCATACTTCTTCGCTAATTTGATCGCTGCTTCATTCGCTTCTGCTCCACTATTAGAGAAAAATGCAGCGTCAAAAATACTATTCTCTGTTAAGATGGTTGCGAGCTTTTCTTGAATCGGAATATGATAGAGATTCGATACATGCCACAATGTATCCAGTTGTTCCTGTAACGCTGCTTGCACTTGAGCTGGAACATGACCGAGGTTACATGTGGCGATACCTGAAGTATAGTCCAAATATTTCTCTCCTGAATCACTCCAGACGTAGCTTCCCTTCCCTTTTACAATCGTTAATGGAAAGCGCCCGTACGTATTCATTACGGCAGACTTTGTTGTTTTGCTTAATGTATTAGACATGCTGGACCTCCCCGATCACAATCTTAGTCCCGACACGTTTCCCTGCAATATAGGATTTTAAATCTTCAGGTGTCAGTCCGTTTAAAATTACGGATTCTTTCACACCGCCGTTAAGTGCCTTTAGAGCGGAATATACTTTCGGAATCATGCCGCCATATATGATTCCCGCTGAAATTTTTGCTTCAATTTCCTTTTTCGTCAGTTGTCGGAGTAATACCTTTTCTCCTTGAATCTCTTCCAATACTCCTGGAATATCACTGATTAAAGCAAGCTTAGCCTGTAAACTTTCTGCTACTGCCGCTGCTGCCGTGTCCCCGTTAATATTGTAATGCTGACCCGATTCATGAATACCGATCGGAGAAACAACCGGGATTCCACCATTTTCAATAATTAACTTGAGCCAATCTTCATTTACTTCTTTCACTTCTCCGACATAGCCTAGCTTCCCTGAAGAATCCTTTGGTATCACTTTTAATAGTGCAGCATCCACTCCACTTAAACCAATTCCCGTACCACCGCTTTGTTGGAGCTTCGATACGATTTGTTTATTCACACTTCCACTTAAAATATGTTCAACTACTTCGAGCACTTCTTTCGTCGTCACTCGCAAGCCATTTACAAATTCACTTTTTACATTCATTTTTGTCAGTGCCTGATTAATTTCCGGTCCCCCACCATGCACGATAACCGGATGGATTTTTCCGCTTCTTTTTAATTGAACAACTGTTTCAAAAAAAGCTGTCGGAAGTTTCTTCAAAATACTGCCGCCAACTTTTAAAACAATAATCTCCATTTTATTTTCTCACCTCACGTTCGATAGGAAGCATTGATTTTCACATAGTCATAGGTTAAGTCACAACCCCATGCCGTTGCTTCCCCCGCCCCATTTTGTAAATCAACATGAATCGTTACCATTTCTTGCTGTAAATATTCTGTTCCCGCTTCTTCATCAAAGTCGATTGGTAAACCATTTTCTACAACTTGTAAATCTCCAAGAGCAATGGAAACTTTATCGACTTCAATCGGCTGTTCACTATAACCGACGGCACAGACAATCCGTCCCCAGTTCGGGTCTGATCCGTAAACAGCAGCTTTTACTAAATTCGAGGAAATGATTGCTTTAGCAATTTCCCCTGCCGCTTTGTCTGTTCCGGCACCTTTCACTTGCACTTCGATAAGTTTCGTTGCCCCTTCCCCGTCTTTTGCAATCTGCTTCGCTAAATCTTGACTAACATATTGCAATCCATTAAGAAATAGATCCCAGTCCGGATGAGATTCATTTAATGTTTGGTTTTTCTGTAATCCATTTGCAAGGACTAGGACCATATCATTTGTACTGCAGTCCCCGTCAACGGTAATCATATTAAAAGATTTATCTGTCACCTGGCGTAAACCTGCCTCAAGGCTTGACAGCTCCACGGCAGCATCGGTTGTAATAAAGGAAAGCATCGTTGCCATATTTGGCGCAATCATCCCAGAACCTTTTGCTGCTCCCGAAATTGTGACCAGCTTCCCGTCAATTTCAACTTCGACTGCTGCGTATTTTGTTACCGTATCTGTCGTCAAAATTGCGGACTCAAACCGTTCTGCACCTTGGTTCTCCGCTTCATCCATCCAATTGATCCCTTTGTATAGCTTTTCCATAGGAAGTTGCACACCGATGATTCCGGTCGAAGCAACAGCAACGTGATCTACTTCGACCCCCTTTTTCTCGGCAACTAACTTTTGGGTTTCTAATGCATTCTTCTCTCCTTGTGGCCCTGTGACCGCATTCGCGTTTGCAGAGTTTACAACAAGAGTCTGAATTTTTCCGGTTTTATCTAAGCTATTTTTTGTCACTTGCAACGGAGCAGCTTTAAATGCGTTTAATGTATAAACGCCCGCCGCTGTCGCTGGTACTTCGGAATGAATCCAGCCGAAATCAAGCTTTGTTTTCCGGAGGCCGGTATGGACGCCCCCCGCCTGAAATCCTTTAGGTGTCGTTACTTTGCCATTTTCCAATATTTTTATTTGTTTTTCCTTTACTGAAGTCATTTGTAAAATC